>NZ_PNCV01000418.1:0-377 GCF_005886925.1 Pseudoalteromonas sp. S3260 | reverse complement strand
TGGCAAATCCCGTTGCAGCATCGCGTTGGTAATGGCTTAGTTTACTGCTCTCGCTATCTCGATGACGACCAAGCCAAGGCGCAGTTACTAGCAAACCTTCCCGGTGAGGCATTGCATGAGCCTCGGGTGATCCCATTTCGCACTGGTGCTAGGCGCCAGCAATGGCACAAAAATGTGGTCGCCATCGGTTTAAGCAGTGGCTTCCTTGAGCCTCTTGAGTCCACCAGTATCCATTTGATTCAAACAGCGGTGATCCGCTTACTGAAACATTTTCCACACCAACGCATTGCTCCCGCCTCGGTGCGTGCATTTAACCGCTTATTTAGCACCGAAATGGCGCAAATTCGCGACTTTATTATTCTCCATTATGCCCTCAA
>NZ_PNCV01000417.1:0-323 GCF_005886925.1 Pseudoalteromonas sp. S3260 | reverse complement strand
TTGATCCTGATCGTATGCGTTTTGATTTCTCTCATTTTGAGGTCGTCACGCGTGAGCAACTACAACGCATCGAACAACAAGTGAATATTGAAATTCGTCGTAATTTTGCTTTGCAAACTGAACTGATGGCCATTGATGAGGCAAAAGCAAAGGGCGCTATGGCGCTATTCGGCGAGAAGTCTGACGATGAAGTACGCGTCGTGAGCATTGGCGACTACTCTATCGAGCTGTGTGGCGGTACCCACGTGCAGCGCACTGGCGACATCGGTTTATTTAAAATCGTCTCAGAGGCAGGTATTGCCGCTGGTGTACGCCGTATTGAA
>NZ_PNCV01000416.1:0-207 GCF_005886925.1 Pseudoalteromonas sp. S3260 | reverse complement strand
ATGCCGGTATCATTGGGATTAACACTGTAAAAATTAATTTTCTTGGCAGATGCAAAAATATAATCGGCAATATCATCCAAAGAGGAAGCGAGGTAATGAATATCTTCTCTATCAAACGGGGTAATAAAATTGCGACCTAATTCGGTAAAAATACGATGCGTATTATCATCATTTTTATGCTCTAGATCTTCAATTTGGGATAAAATC
>NZ_PNCV01000415.1:0-220 GCF_005886925.1 Pseudoalteromonas sp. S3260 | reverse complement strand
CGAAATTTTGACTGATGATGTATCGGTTTTGGCTGAAAATGGCTTTGCAACAAACACTGCCTCAGCAGATGTTTCAATTAATGCTAACGATTTAAGTGGCCTAGACTCAAGCTTCTTTGAGAGCGTAGATTACATCGGCGCGGTATCTGATCAGGACACAAGCTCTAGCTGGTATAAGTGGGTTGAGACTGCTGTTAATGCAGCGGCTCAAGACTAAAAG
>NZ_PNCV01000414.1:0-407 GCF_005886925.1 Pseudoalteromonas sp. S3260 | reverse complement strand
TCGATCTTTACCAGGTTTTGGTTAAGACCCACCATGAGTTTGGACAGTGGCAGCACAAAATGAGGTAACGCCGAGGTCATATGACCAACAAAGCTCGGGGCAGCGGTATGCACAGAATGCGCTACCAGCTTTTCCATGATGTCCTGAGCATGGGCACTGACAAACATCGGCTCTTCGGGAACCTGAGCTGATTCGAAGTCGCGCTCGATTTCATGCAGCGGTTTTTCAACCGCAGCAATGTTCTCATTTAAAAAGCCAGCTAGATTACTAGAAATCTCGGCTTCTATTTTACTGAGCGTTGAGTCCGGTGCCTCTGGCACCGTAAAGACGCGCATCAAGCTCTGCTCTGATGCGACGGCAAAACGCTTATCACTCATGACATACCTAAATGCATTGGCTTTAAGGCG
>NZ_PNCV01000413.1:0-321 GCF_005886925.1 Pseudoalteromonas sp. S3260 | reverse complement strand
GCTCGTTTTGCTAATGTGGCGTTTAGTGATGGCTCGTTACTTCACGGTTTCAATCAACGGCTACTGAAGAAACAACCTATTGTCGCTCCGAGCGACGTTAAACGTTATTTTGTCACCCCAACAGAGTCAGGGCAATTATGCTTGATGTCATGTTTGTTAGGTGACAATGGAGATATTTTCTTTCCTAAACTCAGTGATGAATTGCACTTACAAACCTTTAGTGAGATTGCAAAGGCCTATCTACATCAACGTGGATATGAGCCCTTTATATGTGAGAGTGAACAACAAGCACGTGAATTAGTGCACTCATTGCCCCAACAA
>NZ_PNCV01000412.1:0-354 GCF_005886925.1 Pseudoalteromonas sp. S3260 | reverse complement strand
TTACCCGCTCAGCGTTTACGCCTTTATTGGCGCACTCCTGTTTATGGTGTCGGATTCCATCCTAGCTTACGGTCGCTTTGTTAAAAGTTATCCATGGACTCAGCCGATGTTACTTGCAACCTACTACCTAGCCCAGAGCTGCATTGCGTTGAGTGTCACTCATCAAGGTTAGCTGCGAGGGCTCAGCTAGGGCACATGAATCTTCTCGGTAACGCTCCTTAATAAGCTGAGAGCGTCAATTGCCACTTGTTTAGCAAGTCTTGATATTGCCCTGATGCTTTGATGGCTTTAAGTGACTGGCGAATTCGGGTGGCAATGTCGGCTGGAAGCTTCTTGTTGGCAGTAATATGCAGC
>NZ_PNCV01000411.1:0-409 GCF_005886925.1 Pseudoalteromonas sp. S3260 | reverse complement strand
TGGTAGCTCGGTATTTGAGGGGATCCGTGCCTATGACACCGCTAATGGGCCGGCTATTTTTCGTTTAACTGACCATATGAAACGGCTCTTTGATTCGGCAAAAATCTACCGCATGGAAATCCCGTTTTCACTGGAAGAGTTAAATCAGGCGTGTAAAGAAGCGGTGAAACAAAATGGCTTTAGCGATGCTTATCTGCGCCCGTTTGCCTTTTTAGGTCACGTTGGCTTGGGGTTAAACCCCAAATCACACCTAGCCGATGTCCCCGTAGCGGCCATGGAATGGGGCGCCTATCTCGGTGAGGACAGTCTCGCTCAAGGCGTTGCTGTATGTATCTCTTCATGGAACCGCCTAGCGCCTAATACCATGCCCACGGCAGCAAAAGCGGGCGGCAACTATTTGTCTTCGCAG
>NZ_PNCV01000410.1:0-246 GCF_005886925.1 Pseudoalteromonas sp. S3260 | reverse complement strand
TATAGCGGTAAACTATCTGATGATGCGTCGCTTTGGTGTATCGAATGTCAGTGTCATCTCTGGCGGTGTGAGCGATTACGATCAGAATAATAACGGCAACAGTGGCAACGGAAATAACAACTTTAGTGGCAATAATGGCGGTAATAACAACGCTATTAATAACAATAATGGCAACAACAGTGGCTCTGGAAATATTCAACAGCTTAACGGCTCAAATATTCAAACCAGTAGCGAGAGTGATTTTTG
>NZ_PNCV01000409.1:0-407 GCF_005886925.1 Pseudoalteromonas sp. S3260 | reverse complement strand
CACGCCTGAGCTTAAAGTAAGCAAGCTCGATACCGAGCTGATTTGCTCGCTTAGCGGAATAAGTTGAACCTCGCCTTCAGGGCAAGAGCTCGGGGCATCGGCTGCTTGGCAAGCTTCATACTCATCAACCCAACAGGTTAAATCATCACCTTCAGGCAATGCCGCTACGTCTGCTTTTGGCACATAGCAGGCTTTCACAACTAGGGCACCAGGCACCACACCAGAGGTCACTGTGGTTTGCACCACACCGTTGTTATCGGTATTACCTGTTACCTGAGTCAGTGCTGCTTCACCAGTACCGTCCGTCAAACGAAAATCGATGCGGTCTTGAGCCACTGTGTTGCCATCTTCATCAAGAAGTTTAAAGCGCACCACAGAATGTGTAGGAACACCGCCTTCCCCCGGAG
>NZ_PNCV01000041.1:0-32123 GCF_005886925.1 Pseudoalteromonas sp. S3260 | reverse complement strand
GTGGTTGGCCGGACGCTTACTTGATTATGTACTCTCTAGTGCTGTGGGCACCAAGTCATTACCAGACTCCAAATACAAGCAAGCCCGACTCAAAAGAGCCGGGCTTTTTTGCATCTGGAATAAAGTGAAAATACGGGTTCGAGGTATAAGGGTAAATGTGAGCCTAAGGCTTAACGATGATCCTTAGCACTTTCTTATTTCACGTGCTGGATTGCCGGCAACCACAGTATTTGATGCAATGCTCTTAGTTACCACTGAACCAGCACCAACAACAGCGTTTTCGCCAATGGTAACGCCAGCTAACACAATAACTCCCGCGCCAATCCACACGTTATTGCCAATGATTATCGGTGCTCCAAAGTTTTCTTTATTGAGCCGCTCTGTGGGGTTCACAGCATGCGAAACGGCCAATAGTTGAACGTTAGGGCCAATTAAACAATCACTGCCAATGGTAATTGCACCCTCACTAATGGGGGCATCCAATACAGTGCAGTTAATGTTTATAAAAGTACGATCACCTATTTGTATTTGACTACCATAGTCACAATGAAAGCCCGATTCAATAATTACTCCATCACCACAGTGTGAGCATAATTCTTTTATTCGCTTTAAATTACCTTTACTGGGGCTTTTATTAAATAAGCGGCAAATTTCGTGCACAGTTTTACGCTGCGCTAGATTCTCTTTACTAATACTATTAAATGACTGCATATCAATTTTGTTTAACTTAAATAATGGTGCCTAGCTTAACCTACTTTAAGCATGATGATAATTTGAATAAAACTGCTTTATTTTTATGCATTCACTTGCCATTTATTATGTTTCGTTTAAAATCCCCTAACTTTCGAAACGAAACTTAATAGCAGTTACTTAATGACCAAACGAAACACCCAGCAACGCCGTCATCTGATCCTTAGCCAAGTAAATGAGCTTGGTGAAGTGGCTGTTGAGACTCTTGCTGAACAGTTTCAAACATCAGAAGTAACCATTCGAAAAGACTTAACCGCGCTTGAAAAAAGTGGCTTGTTGCTGCGCCGTTACGGCGGTGCTATTGCGCTACCAAAAGAGATAGTAAGCGATGAGATCGATTCTAAGCGCAAAGTAGCGATTGCTAAGGCAGCAGCGGCGCTTATAAAAGATCATAACCGCATTATTATTGACAGCGGCCGCACTACTGCAGCGATGATCCCTGAGTTGGCTACCAAGCAGGGGTTAGTTGTTATGACTAACGCAATTAAAGTGGCAACACGTTTATTAGCACTTGAAAACGAGCCAACCCTTTTGATGACAGGTGGCACGTGGGATCCGCATTCAGAATCGTTTCAAGGGCAAGTAGCTGAAAATGTTCTATGCTCATATGATTTTGATCAGCTATTTATAGGTGCCGATGGCATTGATGTAGCGCGTGGAACAACCACGTTTAATGAACTTGTTGGATTAAGCCAAGTGATGGCTAAAGCGGCGCGCGAAGTTATTGTGCTGGTTGAGTCAGAAAAGATTGGCCGAAAAATACCAAATTTAGAATTACCGTGGCAAACAGTAACCACATTAATAACCGACAGTGGCTTAGCAAGTGATAAACGTGCAGCCATAGAGGCGTGTGGTGTAAAACTAATTTGCGCAGAAATTATGGAATAGCAACTAAAACGTAAGTTGCTAGAATTAAAAAATTAATGGAGACACTATGTGTGGAATCGTTGGGGCTGTTGCAGAACGTCCAGTAAATAAAATCTTAGTTGAAGGCCTTAAGCGTCTTGAGTACCGCGGTTATGACTCAGCAGGTGTAGCTTTACTTGAAGGCAATACACTGAATACAGTTAAAGCAGTTGGTAAGGTTGTAAACTTAGAGTCAGCACTTGAACAAGCTGGTGTTAGCGGCCACACAGGTATTGCACACACTCGTTGGGCGACTCATGGCGGTGTAACTGAAGCCAATGCTCACCCACATGTTTCAAGTAATCAATTAGCACTTGTACATAACGGAATCATTGAAAACCACGCAAGTTTGCGTGCAGCACTTAAAGGCGACGGTTACGAGTTTTTATCAGACACCGACACTGAAGTCATGGTGCATTTAATTCATCAGTTACGTCAGCAGCACACCACTTTATTAGCGTCAGTTCAAGCTGCCGTTAAACAGTTTGAAGGTGCATTTGGTACCGTTGTGTTTGATAAAGCGAATGATAACGAAATTATTGTAGCGCGCTCAGGTAGCCCGTTAGTTATTGGTTTAGGCCTTGGTGAAAACTTTATTGCTTCTGATCAACTTGCATTATTACCAGTGACTCGCAGCTTTATCTTCTTAGAAGAAGGTGATGTAGCGCGTATTACTCGCGACACTGTAGAAATTTTTGATGCAGATGGCAACGCGGTTGAGCGTGAAGTTGTTGAATCAAACATCACACAAGATGCATCAGGCAAAGGTGATTACCGTCACTACATGCTAAAAGAAATTTATGAGCAGCCACTTGCAGTACGTAACACCCTTGAAGGACGTTTAAACGATGACCGCGTAGCGATTGATGCTTTTGGCGATAGCGCACAGCAAATATTTAAAGACGTAAAACACGTACAAATTATTGCCTGTGGTACGTCATACCACTCAGGTATGGTTGCTCGTTACTGGCTTGAGCAATATGCAGGTGTTAGCTGTAACGTAGAAATTGCCTCTGAGTTCCGTTACCGTCAGTCATTTGTACACGAAAATAGCCTACTAGTAACTATTTCACAATCAGGCGAAACGGCTGATACTTTAGCTGCACTGCGTTTAGCTAAAGAGCAAGGCTATATGGGGTCAATGACTATTTGTAACGTACCTGGCTCATCGCTTGTGCGAGAATCAGACCTTGCCTTTATGACCAAAGCAGGCGCTGAAATTGGTGTAGCCTCTACTAAAGCATTTACTACACAGCTTGTTGGTTTGTTAATGCTTACTGCGTCTATTGCGCAAGAGAAAGGCTTAGATCAAAGCGCGATTGTTAACGCTATTAAACTGCTACCAGCTAAATTAGAAGAAACGCTACTATTGGCTGATGGCATTGCAGACCTTGCTGAAGAATTTGCTGATAAACACCATTCACTGTTTTTAGGTCGCGGGTCGCAATACCCAATCGCGATGGAAGGCGCACTTAAGCTTAAAGAGATTTCATACATTCACGCTGAAGCCTACGCAGCAGGTGAGCTTAAACACGGCCCATTAGCGCTTATTGATGCCGACATGCCAATTATTGTTGTAGCACCAAACAATGAATTGCTTGAAAAGCTTAAATCAAACGTAGAAGAAGTACGTGCTCGCGGCGGCATCATTTATGTATTCGCTGATAAAGACTCACACTTTGAGTCAGACGACACAATGCGTGTAATCAACGTAAACCACGTAGATGACGTAATTGCCCCTGTTGTATATACAATTCCACTACAGTTACTGTCGTACTATGTAGCGGTCATTAAAGGCACTGACGTTGACCAACCACGTAACCTAGCAAAATCGGTTACAGTTGAGTAAAATCAAAAGGTTATAGGTTTTTATTAATGTTAAAAAAAGCGCTCAATGCGCTTTTTTTGTGCCTGAAACTCTGTTAGCTTAAGTAACTTATTATTCTCTAAGGGATTAGTTATGCGTTTATTAACCGTTATTTGTTTTTTTAGCTTTTTTGCTTTTAGTTCACAAAGTGCCTTTGCACAAGCTGGCATTAAACAGCAAAGTGCTGATGACTCTCAGTTCATGCACACTATTAAATCGGCTGTTTTAAACGAAGAACGCACAGTTGTCGTGCAATTGCCTAAAAGCTACCAAGCTCAGCCAAATAAGGTATACCCAGTTGTTTATCGCTTAGATGGAGCGGGTAATATACCGCTTGCAAGTGCTGTTATTGAGCGCTTACAAAATGATAATCGTGCGCCTGAGGTTATTATTGTCGCTATTGAAAACACTAATCGATTTAGAGATTTTTACCCTACAGTGAATAAAGAGCCACAGGGCCCAGTTGGTGAAGGGGGCGGTGCTGCAACGTTTTTAGCGTTCTTTGAGCAAGAGCTCATTCCTTTAGTAAATAAGAACTATCGCACGCATGACTATAAAGTGATTGCTGGCGCATCTGCGGGCGGTGTATTTGCGCTATACGCGTTGCAGGCAAATCCCGAACTATTTCAAGCGCATATTGCGTATAGCCCTGCAGTTTGGTGGAATTATGGCGCAATGGTAAAAAGTACAAAATCGTTTATAACTAAAAACAAAGAGCTTAACAGTTACGTTTATATCAATATCGGCGAAGAAGCCGGCATAATGCGAGAAAGGTATGATGAATTACAGCAATCACTGCAATCGCATAAAGCGCGAGGGTTACGCTTTTTTAATGATGCGTTTGATGGCATCTCGCATGGCTTAACCACTGCTGCTGGCGTATTTAATGCCTACTACAACTTATTTTTACCTAAACAAATGCCTATAAGTGCTTTAACTGACGATGTAGCCTCTATTGATGGTTATTACAAAACATTATCTCAACAATGGGGCGAGCAGATATCTCCACCAGACCGTGCTGTTAGATCACTCGGTTATAACCTAACGGGCAGCAAGCAGTTTACCCGTGCTATTGAGGTGTTTAAGTACAATTTAAAAAACCACCCCAAATCAGTCGATGCGCTTTCAGCTTTATCTTATGGCTATGAAATGCAGGGTGATACTCGCCAAGCACTTGAACAGATGGAGTCTGCATTAGCCATTGCAGATGACTCATATCCTTATATAAACTACTTAAAAGAAACAAAAGCTAGGTTACAGGTAGAGCTAGATAAACGTAACTAGAGTTTTTAGTTACTGTTAAATAAAAATGACGCGCAAGCGTCTTTTTATTACCTGTAGCTAAATATTATTTAAATCACTAACCTCTACTTAATAGTTGCTAAATACGCTAAAATTACAGGCTACTTTTTAGCAATAAGCCCGTAATAAATATGACCTCAGCCGCAAGCCCTAGTACTTTTAACGATCTTGGCCTTATTCCAGAGCTACAAGCTCGTTTAACTGATTTGCAATATAGCCAACCTACGCCAATTCAAGCTAAGGCGATCCCAAATGTACTTGCTGGTAGCGATTTAATTGCGGGGGCAAATACCGGCTCAGGTAAAACTGCAACCTTTGCTTTGCCTATGCTACAAACGCTATTTTTAGCGCAAGGTGCTAATAAAGCGCCGAGCAAAGGCAACTTTGTAACAGGGCTTATTTTAGTGCCTACTCGCGAGCTGGCAGTGCAGGTAGCCGATAGTGTTAAATCGTATTCTGCTAACTTTAATGGCGCCATTAAAACGGTGGCGGTATTTGGTGGTGTGTCGGTTAATACCCAAATGCAGGCACTACGTGGTGGTGCCGATATTATCGTGGCAACCCCAGGGCGTTTACTCGACTTAATATCAAGCAATGCGATTAAGCTTGATAAAGTTTCAACCTTAGTGCTTGATGAAGCTGATCGCATGTTAAGCCTTGGCTTTACCGAAGAGCTTGCTGAGCTATTAGCGCTTATGCCTGCTAAAAAGCAAACCATGTTGTTTTCAGCGACTTTCCCAGAGCAAGTCACACAATTAACACAAAAGCTGTTAACCAACCCTGTTGAAATACAAGTACAAAGCAAAGACGAAAGCACTTTAGTTCAGCGCGTATTTACGGTTAATAAAGGCGAGAAAACCACGGTTTTAGCGCACTTAATTAAAGCGCATCAATGGCGCCAAGCACTTATTTTTGTCAACGCTAAAAAAGATTGTGAGCACTTAGCCAGCAAGCTTGAAAAACGCGGCGTGAACGCACAAGTATTCCATGGTGATAAAGGTCAAAGTGAGCGTACTCGCGTAATTGAAAAATTTAAAGCTGGCGAAATAGAAGTACTAATTGCCACCGATATAGCAGCCCGTGGTTTAGATATTGCCAAACTGCCTGTTGTTATTAACTTTAACTTACCGCGTAGCCCAGCTGATTATATGCACCGTATTGGCCGAAGCGGCCGTGCTGGTGAAGTCGGTTTAGCGTTATCGTTAATTGATTATGAAGACTTCCATCACTTTAGAATTATCGAAAAGAAAAACAAACTTCGCTTAGAGCGCGAAGAGGTAGCAGGTTTTGCTGTAAACCAAGCCAACCTTGATGCGGCTGAGGCGCTAAAAAACGACAAGCCAATGGCCAAGCCAGAAGGTACAGGTAAGAAAAAGAAGAAAAAAGCCAACCAAGAAGATGATGTATGGAGCGGCTGGAGAAAAAGATAAGCCTTAATACATATAAGTCATTAAATCCAAGTCATAAAAAACCCTGCAAATTTGCAGGGTTTTTTATTGGTATTAGCTTGTTTAGCTATGCAGCAAATTAAAACTTAGAAGGTGCTGGTGGTATCACTAAGGGTTGTTTAGGATTTTCTTTAAGCTCCTTTAATAACTCTTGTACAGCACGCTCTATTGATGGATCTTGGCCTTTATAAATAAGCTCTGGACGATCAATTACTTTAATATCTGGTGCAACACCTTCGTTTTCTATGATCCAGTTACCTTTTGTGTCTAAAATACGGAATGTAGCAGCAATTACTTGTCCGCCGTCTACAAGGCTTGGGTTACCAGAAATACCAATTAAGCCACCCCATGTACGGGTACCAATTAGCTTACCTAGACCAGCCTGGCGGAAGTAGTAAGGGATTGCGTCACCACCAGAACTTGAATAGCCATTTATTAGCATGGCTTTAGGACCATTGTGCGCAAACTGCGGTGTTTTAGTTGGCTCTACACCACGGCGTTTCCAATAGTTAAGCGGTTTACGCGCAAGCCAAGTGATCATATGCTCAGGAATAAAACCACCGCCATTGTAACGGTCATCAATAATCATGGCATCTTTGGTTGTTTGCGGCATGTAGTTTTTAAACATGGCGCGGTTACCCTCATAGGCTGTATTTGGCAGGTGCACATAGCCAATACGCCCATTTGATAGCTTATTAACGTAGGCTGCACGCGAGTTAACCCAATCTAAATAACGTAGACCTTGCTCACTGGCTACCGGTTTTACTGTTACTTGCCACGCACCTTTGCTACGCGGTTTGCTGTTTAGCACTAGCTCTACTTGCTCGCCTTGGGTGTTTTCAAGGAGTTCGTAAAAGTTAGCAACGTCTTTAACCGAGCGGCCATTTACCGCAATAATGTAATCGCCGTTATGTGCTTTTACACCAGTAGTCCCCAGCGGTGAGCGGAAATCGTCATGCCAGTTTTCACCTTTAAAGATTTGCTCTATTTTTACGTAACCAGATGGGTCGCTTGCAAGCTTAGCGCCTAATAAACCGTGATTTTTACGTTCGGCTTTTGGCATATCGCCCGATTGCACGTAAATATGACCTGAGTTAATTTCGCCGGCAATTTCGCTAAGTACGTAATCAAGGTCGCTACGGTGGCTAATAGCATCAGCCATAGGTTGGTATTTAGCTAAAATAGCATCCCAATCTTGACCGTGGTGATTTTCGTCGTAGAACCAGTCACGCAGTGTGCGCCAGCCTTCTACGTACATTTGTTGCCACTCAGCTTGCGGGTTGATTTTAAGCGTCATTTTGCTTAAATCTAGCTTGTTGGCGTCTAGGTCTTGCTTTGGCTTAGGTTCAATTAAGCTGTAACCGCCACCTGTATGTACAAGTAGGTGTTCGCTATTGCTTGAAATAGTGTAATTACTAACGCCTTTGGCGACTGTTTCTAGCTCACTGTTGTGATCGGTGCCTATTAGCTGTAAACCGCCATTAGCAAGAGTTAGTACGCCGTCTTTTACTGCAGTTAAGCCACGGTAATCGCCCGCTGGGGCATTAAGTGCGGTAACACGTTGCATAAAGTCATTGCTTTGCAGTGCATTTTTAACTTTTTTGTCGTCTTCTTTTTCATCTTCTTTATCTTGGACAATCGTGGCTTCGTCACTTTGTAAGGCAATAAGCGGTTTAACACTATCGTTTACTGCAGCTGCATAAATACGAGTTGCACGATTAAACATGTAATCAAACTCGTAGCTACTAAATGCCAGGTTAAAGTCGCGCTCTGAGCTAAAGTAAAGGTATTGACCATCAGGCGAAAAAGTAGGGTTTTGCTCATTACTCATTTCGTCTGTTAAGCGCGTTACCTTTTTCTTTTTAAGGTTGTAGTGCCATAGCGAGGCATAACGGTTTTCGTTATTTTTAACAAATACAATGTCTTGGCTGTTAGGCGACCAAGTATATTGAGTAATGCCGTCTTCGTCGTAAATACCGGTATCAATTTTGTGTTGCTTGCCCGATTTTGCATCTAACCACCAAAGTGTGTTGTTTTTATCTGAAAACAATAGCTTAGCGCTATCGGGTGACCAAATAGGCGTAAAGCGCCAAATGGTACCATTGCTAGTAAGTTGCTTAATGGCATTGTTTTTACTGCGATCTTTTAAGTAAATTTCGTACTCGCCGCTTTCATCGCTCATGTAAGCAATGTAACGCCCATTTGGTGACCAGCTTGCATCTATTTCGCGGCTTTTTTCTGTGTAAGATAAGTTGCGTGTAGGCCCTTGTTTAATTGGTACACTAAATAGCTCACCACGGGCAGTAAATACAGCGCGTTTACCATCGTGAGAGAGCGACATAGAATCAATAAAATCGCTAACATTTTTGCTATACGGCAATGCGTACTGGCGCACGCCAGCAATGTTAATGCTTAGCTTAGCGCTTTTTTGTGTTTTTGCGTCAAAGCGATATAAATAACCGCCGTTTTCATAAACAATCGCATTTGGGCCAGCTGAAGGCCAAAGTACGTCAAAGTTTTTATAGTTGGTAAGTTTTTTTGGTTCGCTGCCTTTACGGTACTGGTAAAGGTTTAGCGTGTAATCACGGTCAGACACAAAGTAAATATCGTCACCAACCCAAGTTGGTTGCTGGTCGGTTGCACGGTTTGTAGTTAGTTGTTCTGAGGTGTTTTTTTCTAAATCATAAATCCATACATCTTGCGCACGACCACCACGAGTACGTTTCCACGTACGAAATTCTCGATCAATTGGCGTATAAACATATTTGCTGCCATCTGGAGATAGCATGCCGCCACCAGTTTCTGGAATCGCTAATGGCTGTTCAAGTCCGCCATCTGCAGGAACCATGTAAGGGCGGCCCATACGTTTTCCCCATGGTGTGCGGTTAGCTCTAAATACCACATTTTTACCATCGGCGGTCCAATCTAAAACGCGGTAATCAAAACCTCCACGCGGTGGCATTGGGCCAACGTCATTATAATAAGTAAGTTGCTTTAGGTTTGAACCGTCACTGTTGATCACATAAATTTGTCGGCTACCGTTATACTCGGCTGAAAATGCAATGCGCTTACCGTCAGGGGAAAACTTAGGAAATGTTTCAAAGCCAATATGGTCGGTTAAGCGTTTGCTTTCGCCTGTTTGCGTATTCGCAATATAAATATCGCCACTGTAGACAAAGGTAACGGTTTGGTTATGGATATCTGGAAAGCGGAGTAAACGAGTGTCTTTAGTCTCATAGGCCGATACACCCGGCGCGATTGCTGCAGCCAAGGCAAGAGCCAATGTTGTTAGTTTTTTCATGGAATTACATCCTATATTAATAGCTATCCCATCATAACAATAAGGTGCAAAATAGCGATGCACTTACGATAAAAGGTCTGTTACAAAATGTGAATAAAAAAGGTTGGCATTAAAATGCCAACCTTCAAGGGAGTACTCTTTTTAAAACGTAAAATTAATGTACGTGGTCGTGCTCTTCCTCTTGTGCAATACCTAACCAAGTGATCGCGGCTGGTGGGAATGTAAGTTCTAGTTCACCTTCAATTTCTAAGTCTTCTAGGTGTACTTGTACAACGTGTTGGGCTATTGGGTCGGCTACGTAAGCAAACTGACCATTTTGCGCTACTGTCATACTAAACTTCATGCCTTCAGGCATTGTTGTTACATCTTCTTGTGTAATATCAACTTGACCTGCTAGCTCCCAGTGTATGTGATCGTCGTGCGCATGTGCCTCAAGCACGTTTAAAAAACCTAGGCTGTCTAAAACTAAAAAGTGCTCACCGTTGGCAGAGAAAGAGTAAGAAACAGCGCTTGCGCCATCAGCTAGTTGCCATTCAAATTCTTCCATTTCAGCTTTCGCAGGATTTATACTCACAATCACAGCAGGGCCGCCGTGACCAGATGCAACACCAATAAAGGTTTCGCTGCCCTCATGGCCGTATATACTTCCAATGCGTAAGTCACCTACTGCAGCAATATTTATTACTTTTTCAGCGTGATATTCGTCATCATGCTGGTGAGCTAATAGCACACCGTCACTACAGCCGAAGGCTACGTAATCATGGTTTTGTGCTGCGCCGTGCAAATCAGGGCATGTTAACTCTAACGTTTGTTCAAGTTCGTATTCGCCATCATGAAAGTGATAAACACCTACCTGATCCGGCAAAATTTTAGCGTTTGATGTACTTTCGGCATCATCGCGGCGAATGGTCGCTAATAAATGCTCTCCATGAGGTTCAGCTACACCATGCATATTAATGTCGTAACTAATACCAGGTAAGGTCGCTGTTGCGTTTGTTATGTCGTTATCTGTTAATACTTCAACAGACGCAGTTGTGCCTGATGCTGCATCACCATCGTAAAATACCGCTAATTTACCATCGTGCTTTACCAAGTGAGTAGGGCGACTGCCGCTAGTTAGCTCATAACTGCTAAACTCAGGGCTTTGTTCGTAATCATGAAGGTGCGCGCCGTGATCTTCACGCCATAAGCCACTGTCTATAAAGCCGAGGTAATCTTGAGCGCGGCTAGCAATCACGGCATAACGAAAGTCAGGCGACGACGATAGCGTGTTTGAATCATTAGTAAGAGTGAATGTATCAAGAAGCTCATTGTCGTCTAAGTCGAAAAAGTTCGCTTCGTTGCTATCGCCAGCAAGTATCGCAAGCCTACCTAATGAATCAATAGTGTATTCATCACCGTGGTCGCCACCATCGTCATGATCGTGGCCGTCATCAGGTACTTCTATTGGGTCTTTTTCAACAATGTTTGTTTCTGCATCACCACAAGCGGTGATTAATGTGCTGCTTATTGCCAGTGCAATTAATTTTAATTTGAATAGTTTAGTCATGTTAATTTCCTTTATTTATAATTTTTTAGCGCTTAAAAGTAACCGCGAATACCTAGTGCAAAGCTACGACCTGGACGTGGTGCTATATTCTTTAAAAATGAGCTATGCACGCGCGCTTCTGTGTCTGTTAAGTTAGTGCCACGTAGATACACAGACACATCTTGATTTAGCACTGATAAGTCATATGAAACGCTGGCATCAAGTATGGTGTAGCCGTTTGTGGTTGTTTCTTCTGGCGCGGTACGGTCTTGCTCTTGATAACGAGTTACGTGAAGGTGCGCACTCAGCTTATTTGTTTGGTAGCTAAACTCAGTACCAAAACGTAGCGGTGGTGTGCGTGGTAAATCGCCACCGTCTTTAAGGCGTGCACGAACGTAATCTGAGAATAAATCTACTTTAAATTCATTGGTTAACTGCCATGCAAATTGGGCTTCAAAGCCATGCAAAATTACGTCATCTGTTTTAAATAAATAAACTGGGAGTTCAGATGAGTGGTCGTGTTCGTGGGCGTGATCATGGCCTTCTTCATCACCATGGTCGTGGCCGCTTTCGACGAATAGGCCTGTGTCGATTTGGTAATAATAATTGTCGACTTGGTTGTAGAAAGCATTAAGAATGAAACCGATATCACCTTGGGTTTTACGAAACGTTAAATCAATATTGTTTGCTGTTTCTAGGTCAAGCGCTTGCTCAGATAAACCAAAATGGCCGTCTTCATGAATATCAAATAGTGCGCCTACTTCATAAGTACCAGTTCCAATGTGAGGGCCGAATGATAATAGCTCAGACACCGAAGGAGCACGCTCAGAACGAGATACCGACAAGCCTAAGTTGTAACTAGGTGCGAAATCCCACACAACACCCGTTGATAAACTGACAGGAGTGAATTCTTGCTCTACGTCAAATACGCGAGTATTGCCGGCATGTTCTTCATGAGCATGATCGTCATGAACACCGGTGTAATCGTGTGCGTGTGCATCTATGTTAGGTAGTAACACGTTATCAGCATCGATGGTTACCCGTTCAACTCGGCCACCTAGTTGCACTAAAAAGTCACCAAAGTGTTTTTCTTCCATCAGTGCTATAGCAAAGCTTTGTGTTTGTGACGGTGGTGTGAATGCCTCAGAGCCTTGCGCTTCAACATCACTGTGTTTGTAATGAAAGCTCAAACCACCATTCCACTGCGCAAACGGGTTATGCATTAAGTCTACGCGTAACTCATTGGTTTCATTTTCAAACGTGGTACCCACTGCGCCATGTTTAATTTCAGCATGTTCGTAATCTGTAAAACCTGCGCGCAGGTTTACTCTATTAAGCCATTTGTTATCAAGGTTATATTCACCTAGCAACTGCACTTTAGTTTGCTCTAAGTCGGCATATACGCTTTCCTCAGCGCTATTAACATCTTCGCCACCATGGGTGTGGCCTGGAATGCCGTATTGACGATTAAATTGCTCAACAGCTATACCTACAAAACCTTGATCAAAGAGGTAGCTAGTACCTAAGGTAAAGCCGTCAGACTCTTCATTACTATTTGCAACGGTGTAATCGCTACTATGTTCTTCATGGTCATGGTCATGGTCATGGTCATCATGGGCTAATTCAGCGGCCACGGGTATTTCATAGTCATCGGCTTCACGCCAAAAGGCGTCGGCATAAAATGCAAAAGAATCAGTTCCTGTAGTGGCGTTAAACGAGGCTACTTTTTGATTATCAACAGAGTTGTGCTCAAGGTTCCATTCGCCGCGAGTTGTGCTGTCGGTAGGGACACGATTATCAACTACATTAACCACACCACCAATGGCGCCGCTGCCATAAAATAATGTGGCAGGGCCACGTAATACTTCGATTTGTTTTGCGGTTGATGCCTCTGATGCGACTGAGTGATCAGGGCCAACGCGCGAAACATCACTGACATCAAGGCCATTTTGTGTAATTAGAACACGCGGCCCGCTTAAGCCACGAATAATAGGAGTACTGGCTACTTTTGCATGAAAGTTAGTATTAACCCCCGGGAGTTTTTCAAGGCTATCGCCAAGGGTTGCAGCTTGCTGCCGTCTTAATTGTTCGCCAGATAACACGCTAACGGGAGACGAGGATTCCATTGCCGACATGTGAATAGGCGTCGCTTCAATATCAATTACTTCAATGGGTGAACGTTCTAAGTTAAAGGTAATTGACTGGCTTTTATCATCACTAAATGTGATATCTCGATGCAGATGGGCATAACCAGGGGCGGTAATATGAAGTTCTTTTAAACCACTTTTTAAATCAGTTATTACGAACTTACCGCTTGCATCTGTTACTGCTGTTATATCTGAGCCTTCAACTTCTACAGTTGCATTAGTCACCACTTTACCTTGGTTGTTTAGAACAACACCTTCGATGGTATTTGCAAGTGCATTTGTTGGTAGTAGGGCTGCTATAAACAAAGCTAATTGAGATTTTCGTGTCATATGAATTCCTTTACGAATGTTATATTGTATCAATTGTGCTTGAAATGTTATATTGTATCAATAGTTAATTAACTAAAAATCACTCAGGATATATAATTTGGCTACTTCACCTACATAACTTAAGTTTAATTTTTATTTAAATTCAGTGCGTTAAGTGCTTCTGTCATTATTTAGGTGTTGTTCGTGGGGGATCTGTTTGCTGTAAAGCAAAAGTTAGTTGTTACATTTATTTATCTCTAGTTAATAAATTTTTAGATAAAACCACAGCGGAGGCATTGAGCAACAAGGATGGCAAAGTTAAAACATCAGCCCACTACATTAGAGTGGGTAATATGAAAAAGCAGCGATTTAAAGAGATGATGGGCTTTGCGATAAAAAGATGTGAAGCCTTTGAAAAAAAAATTAACGCCAAAACGTCAGCAGGTATTTGAAATTCTATTGAAAGCAAATAAACCTTTGTCTGCTTATGAGTTAACAGATCAATTTAATAAGCAAATAAATACACCGATTTTGGCAATGTCCGTTTATCGGATATTAGGTTTTTTAGAGTCGGTAGGTCTGGTACATAGATTAAAGTTAGAAAATAAGTTTATACCGTGCAGTCACGTTAATGATGATAGAGAGCATCAACTATCGATGTTTTTAATTTGTAGCTCTTGTAATAAAGCAAGTGAGGTGAATGACCTTAACAATTCGGTTAAATCTTTGTTTAGGGAACTGAAAATGAAAGGGTTTACGCCAGCAACTTCGCAATTAGAAATCTCAGGTGTTTGTTTTGGGTGCCAGCAAAGTACCGCAAACACAATTAAAAAGAAGGATAAATAATGAAGCTGACTCAAACAACAGCAGATAAGCTTGCCATTGGGCTTTCGTTAATGTGCACGGTGCATTGTTTTGCAACACCGGTTATTTTAGCGCTGTTGCCAAGCTTTGCTGTACTACAAATAAATGGTGAACAGTTTCACTTATGGGTTCTTGCTGCAGTATTACCAACAAGCTTATTAGCTTTAAGCTTAGGCTGTAAAAAGCACAAACGTACACGTTATATGGCGTGTGGAGTTGTTGGTCTAGCTTTTTTGATAATTGCAGTATTGCTAGGTCAAGAAGAGGCCGAAAAAGCACTCACTTTAATTGGCTCCGCTTTTATCGCACTAGCCCATTGGTTTAATTACCAACAGTGTTTTAAAAAGAATAACGAAAATTGCCCCTGTTCAGGTGATAAATCAGATCAACTTGTTTAACACTGCCAGTGTTAATAATAGCGACTATGTGGCATTGTAATTATAAATATCGTTTTTAGGTAAACTAATTTAGTGAATACTGCTTTAAGGCTTTTGCTGTTACTTTGTGTTTTCATCTGTTTTAAATTAAGCGCAAATACCCCCTACGAGATCCCTAGAAGTAGTGTTATTGAGCTCACCGATCCTGCTACCAAGCGGGTGTATCCTATTTTTATACAGCTACCTAAGTCATATGCAAAGGAGCCTAATAAAACGTATCCTGTTATTTATTTAACCGATGCGCCGTATGCATTTCCTATCGTTGCCGGTGCCACACGGTTTCCAATGAATAGCGGCAAAATGCAACAGGCTATTATTGTGGCGATCAGCTATGAAAAAGGCTCAAGAGGAACTAGTAGTCGAGTTAGGGATTATACACCCACTCAATCCCTGAACTGGAAAAAACAAACCGGTAACGCTAAAAATCATGCACTGTTTTTAAAAAAGACTGTGCTGCCGTTTATCGAAAAAAGTTACCGAGCAAGCAACACGCAAAGAACGTATATAGGTAACTCGTTAGGCGGCTTATTTGGCGCCGCTGTTTTATTTACGATGCCTGAGCTATTTAGCAATTATATTATTGGCAGCCCGTCGGTTTGGTTTGATAATAATGCACTGCTAGCGTTAAAAGCGAATAAGCCCCAAATGCCAATAAAGGTTTATGTATCTGTTGGGGCAAAGGAAACGCCAGCCTTTGGTGAAGGGCAAAATATGGTTGAAGGCGCAGCGCAACTTGTGAAAAAAATTAATGCGCTCAATAGTGATAATATAAAATTAAAAAGTGTTGTTATTGAAGGGGCACAGCATGCAACCGTATTCCCAACCACCGCAATACAAGGGCTTGATTGGGTATTGGGAAGCAGTCAATAAACTCGCAATGGATTTTCGATGCTTTTATAGTTAAATAATTGATATTAAATCGCTTTAATGTCGCTTTTCCACTTTACCAGCGCTGCTATAAATTCCGGGCCAATACCACAGCAGCCGCCAATAATTGTTGCGCCTAGGCTATGCCATTGTTTAGCAAATGCTACATACTCAGCAGGTGATAAATCGCGGTAACCTTGCGAGCCTTCATTGGCTTTATAATCACTGGCGATTGGTGTAAAACCATTCGCAAATGCTCCTAAATCAACATGTTTATTTTGCTGTTTTAGCACGCGATTAGTGTCGCGCAGCGCTTGTTCAATAACCTCGGGAATAGAGCAGTTAAAGAATATGCCCGCTATTTTATATTCGAGTAGTGCTAGGATAGCGTCTGATACTAATTCACCAGAGCGCAATGTCGCTTGTTCGCTTACTTCATCACTTAGGGTAAATGCGTAATAACATGGCTTGTTTGAATTCTTCAGTACGCTTGCCATTACCCGCGCTTCTTCAATGTTTGATATGGTTTCACCAATCCAGATGTCTACATATTCGTCTTGTGCTTTATAAAGGGTATCTAAAATAGTAAATGCGCGATCACTTTGGAAAAAATCAGCACGATACGAGCCAAAGGCAGGAGGCAGTGAGACGGCAACGAGTACCGTTTGCTTTGCGTTTTGAGTCACCTTTTTTGCAATAACCGCTGCTTGCTCAGCAAGCGCAGCACCTTTTGCTTGGTAAAGCGTTTCACCCAAGTGAAAGGGTACACATGCATAGCTGTTAACAGTAATTATTTCAGCGCCAGCATCTATAAAACCTTGCGCACTCCACAGTGGCTGTGAAAACGGCGCGCCCATGCGTTTGAGTTCACGACCCATGCCGCCATCTAATATTATTAACCTGCTCACAATGGACTTCTATACGTCTAAATAATTAAAGCTATTCAAACATACTTTTTGAAAATTCATAATGAAGCTTCATCAGGTTGAGTATGAAAAAAGTTCAACATGTTAAAGCTGTTTTTAAAAGGCACAAAAAAAGCGACTACCCAGTAAGGTGTCGCTTTTCTTTTTACAAGTAAGCTATTACTTGTAAAACGCTTCTACAGTGCCTTTTACTTTCATAAGTAATGGCTGGCCGCGACGGTCTAGCGCTTTAGGTGCCGCTACTTTTATCCAACCTTCGCTGATGCAGTACTCTTCAACGTCAAAACGCTCTTTACCGTTAAGTGTAATACCGATTTCATGTTCAAATACTTCTTCTACATAAAATTTGCTACGTGGGTTAATAGACAGTTGATTAGGTAATTCTGGTTTGTTTGTATCAGTCATAATAGTGATCTGCGTTGAATTAATTATGCGCTATTGTAGGCAATAGCAAGCTTAGGCTCAAGCAAGAGATCAATAAACTAATATATTGTGATGTGCTTTTATAGAGCTGTTACATATATTATGAGAAGGGTTAAGCAGTCGATGGAAATACAAAGTAGGTGCTATTGATATAAAATTTGGCTGTCACCTTCTTGTCATTAAAATTACCTTTATTAGTAACATCTATTTTCTATAGTGCAGCGGTTGATGTTTTTGAGCTCACAGTTTTTAAAAATAACCACTACATAATGGGAATTACGGATGAAAATTAAAAAAGTCGCTGCGGCAATCGCACTCACCTGTGCGTTTAGTGCCGTTAGTCATGCCAATGTTCTACCGCAAAGTCAAAAAGACAGCAGCTGGTACAGTGCTGCACAAACAAAACTAACAACTAAAACAACGCAAGCACAAGCGGTTAAAAGCACCAAAGCTAAAAATGTAATATTATTTGTTGGTGATGGCATGGGTATTTCTACCTTAACAGCAGCGCGCATTTTACAAGGTCAACGAAACAACCAGCTGGGCGAAGAAGGCTATTTAAGCTTTGAAAAATTCCCGTACTCAGCACAAGTTAAAACCTACAACGTTGACGCACAAACACCAGATTCAGCAGGCACCATGACAGCAATGATCTCAGGGGTAAAAACCGATGTGGGTGTTATTGGGGTTGATGAAAAGGTTGAACGAGGTAACTGTACAACGGCTATCGGTAATGAATTATTAACAGCCACGGAGCTGGCTGAAATTAAAGGCTTAGCTACCGGTGTTGTTTCAACTGCACGTATCACTCATGCGACACCGGGTGCAACGTATGCTAAATCAGCTGATCGCAACTGGGAAGATATCTCAGACATGCCAGAGGCAGCAGTTAATGCAGGCTGTGAAGATATTGCCTCACAGCTAGTTAACTTTGAAAAAAACCTAGAAGCGCGTTTTATAGGTACCGATGTTGATGGCTTAGACTTTGTAATGGGTGGCGGCCGTCGTCACTTTTTACCTAAAGATGCATCTGCAAATTCAAATGATGCAATGAGCGCCGTAGAAGGCGATCGTACTGATGAGCGCAACCTTGTTACTGAATGGCAAACACAATATCCAAATGGCACTTATGTGATGAATCAAGCTGGATTTGATGCTATTGCCGATGATGCAACCCAAGTCTTTGGCTTATTTAACGAATCGCACATGCAATACGAAGCTGACCGTGCCAACGATATAGCTGGTGAGCCGTCGCTTACCGATATGACAACTAAAGCGATTGATGTACTGGGTAAAAACGAAAAAGGCTTTTTCTTAACCGTAGAGTCGGGCCGTATTGACCATGCTCACCATGCGGGTAATGCTTTTAACGCACTTAACGACACTATTGAATTTGCAAAAGCCGTTCAAGCTGCCGTTGATAACACCGACCCTGAAGAAACGCTTATTTTAGTTACAGCCGATCACAGTCATGTATTTACTATTGCTGGTTACCCGAAACGCGGTAACCCAATTTTAGGTAAAGTGGTTGGTGTTGGCCAAACTACGCCAACGCTAGCTGCTGATAACATGCCATACACCACAGTAGGTTATGCAAATGGCCTCGGTTTTAGAAACTTAGTTGATGAAACAGATGCGGATGCAAGCTATGAAACAGCTGCGGTTGCAGGACGTGTTGAGCTAAATGGTGTTGATACAAATACGCCAGGTTTTCACCAAGAGGCTACTGTTCCACTTGGCTCTGAAACGCATGCAGGTGAAGATATTTCATTGCATGCAATGGGCCCAGGTGCTCACCTTGCTCAAGGTGTTATAGAACAAAACGTTGTATTTCATTTAATTAATCAAGCTCTTGAACTAACTCAGCAATAATGGCGGCTCACATGAATAAATTAACAGTACTTTCTTTAGCAGTAATGGTCGCATTAACTGGGTGTTCGAGTGATGACGACAAAAACAGTAATAATATTTTAGCGGTAGATAACCAAATCGCAGTAGGCTCAGCACAATGTGTTAATGGCGGCGTAGAAACGCAAAGCGGTGTTGATACCAATACTAATGGGCAATTAGAGAGCAGCGAAGTAACGCACACTAACTTAGTATGTAACGACCCAGCTACCTCATTAACGAGTGAACAGCTCGCTTCATTAAGTAACAATGCTTGGTTTAGCGACGCACAAACTAAACTTGCTAGTGCGCAAGATGCAGCAAGTAAGGTAGTAACAGAGTCAGGTAAAGCGAAAAACGTGATCTTGTTTGTTGGTGATGGTATGGGTATTTCTACTATAACGGCAGCGCGTATTTTAGCGGGGCAATTACAGGGTGAAATGGGTGAAGATCACCAATTAAGCTTTGAAACTATGCCGTATTCTGGGTTTGTAAAAACTTATAACGTAGATGCACAAACACCTGATTCTGCCGGTACGATGACAGCAATGGCCTCTGGTGTAAAAACCGATGTGGGTGTAATTGGTATTGATGAAGCGGTTGAGCGTGGTAATTGTGCATCAGGCAAAGGGCATGAGCTTGTTACTTCGTTAGAGCTTGCTGAAATTGCCGGTAAATCTACCGGTATTGTTTCTACGGCACGTATTACCCATGCAACGCCTGCGGCAACTTATGCTAAGTCGGCTGATCGTAACTGGGAAGATATTTCAGATATGCCAGCTTCAGAGTCAGCCAATTGTGAAGATATTGCTTCACAGCTGGTTAATTTTGAAAAGAACTTAGAAGCCCGTTTTAGTGGTGTTGATGTAGACGGAATCGAAGTGGTTATGGGTGGCGGGCGTCGTCATTTTTTACCTAAAGATGCAGCCTTTAATTCTGCAGATGCGGTGAGTGCTGTTGAAGGCGACCGTACTGATGCGCGTAATTTAGTGACAGAATGGCAAACAACTTACCCGACTGGTACTTACGTTATGGATCAAACTGGGTTTGATGCCATTAGCGATGATGCCACAAAGGTATTTGGTTTATTTAACGAATCGCACATGCAATACGAAGCTGATCGCGATAACGATATCGCTGGTGAGCCTTCGCTATCGCAAATGACCGAAAAAGCTATTAATGTTTTAGATAACAATGATAAAGGCTTTTTCTTAACAGTTGAGTCGGGCCGTATTGATCACGCCCACCATGCGGGTAACGCTTACAATGCATTAAACGACACTATTGAGTTAGCGAATGCAGTAAAAGTGGCGATGGAAAATACTAACCCAGAAGAAACACTAATCGTGGTCACGGCCGATCACAGCCATGTGTTTACTATTGCGGGTTACCCTAAGCGTGGCAACCCAATATTGGGTAAAGTGGTTGGTGTAGGCCAAACAGAGCCAAGTTTAGCTGCCGATGATATGCCTTATACTACGGTTGGTTACACTAATGGTGGTGGCTTTAGAGACTTAGGCAATGAAACCGATGCAGATGAAGGATATAACTTTGCACCCGTTACAGGGCGCGTTGATTTAAGCAATGTTGATACTACAACGCCGGGCTTTCACCAAGAAGCACTTGTGCCACTATCATCAGAAACCCATGCGGGTGAAGATGTGGGTGTGTATGCAACCGGACCTGGTGCCCACTTAGTGACTGGAACTAATGAGCAAAGCTTTTTATTCCATGTAATGGACTTTGCCGCAGATTTTGTAAAAGCGGCGGATGAAAAAGTAGCGCAATAAATTAACTAGCAAAACAAACAGCCCGCACACTGTGCGGGCTTTTTTGTGTCATACAAATGCCATTATTAAGCGTTATTTTAGAGTCATAAAGTAATGTTTAACTAAGAGATTACCCCAATGAAAAAGCTATTATTTATATTCTCAGCACTGGCCAGCTCGAGTGCGCTCGCCCAGCAGTGCGACATTGATGCTGCGCAACTAAAAGCCGACTATAAAATTACCAATCAGCACAAATCGCAGCACAGTACCCAGTCACTTACTCTTTGGCGAAACAATCAGCAGGTGGCGCATCAAAGTGAAACACTAACCGAGCTTTGGCAGCAGCTAAGTAATAACCAGCTTCGTCCTATTCGTTACTTTAATGCCGAACAACGCGGTATTGAGTACCAACCATCGGAGGTACGTGGAGTGCAAAATTGGAGTGCTAAAAGTCAGCTGGTGGATAACCATTTAATTGCAAAAATGACCCTAGTCAGTTCACAAGGTGAGGGTTGTAATGAGGTAAAAAATTACGTGCTTAATGAGGGCGATAACCAATTTAAGCTGGCTTTTCTCCCGCAAGCAAAATTAGTTAAAACTTTTAGTGTGACCAATAAAAAAAGTGATACTCAAACCTTGCTTAGCTTAAATGATGTAAACAGTGATACACCTGCAATTAAGGCTCAGTTTGCAAAATGGGATAACTTTCAAACCACCGATTACGCGGATATTGGCGATAACGAAAGCGATCCATTTTTAGCTAAAATGATTAATCTTGGTTTTATAGAGCACGGCGCTACCGGTTTTTATAATCAGCAAGGCGAGGCTATTCAAGGTGGGCATCATCATTAGCGTTTTTTGGCTTAATCGTGCTCTCGGTTAAGCCATTTTCATAATCGTTGGCGTCACAGGTATTTAAGTTTTGCCGTGCTTGTTTATCTTGTTGTAATACTTGCTTTAAATCCTCCATACGCTGACGCACAGCCACACCATAACTGGCATCATCACCCCATAGTTCGGCAAGTTGCAGTACCGCTGCACGGTCGTGATCTCTAAATAATTTACCCGCACGTTCAGCATCTTCTTTGCTATTACCAAGCAATTGCAACGATTCTATGGCTAAGTTTATGGCTGAGTCGACGGTTTCGCGGTTAAATGCATCTACTTTTAAATTAAGTAATTGGTATGCATGGCGGCGATCTATGGCACGCGCTACTATTTTTAATTGTGGATAGTTTTTATGCGCCAGCTTAATAATCTCAATGGTTTTATCAGGGTTATCAATTGCAACAACCAGCATTTGTGCTGTGTGCGCGCCTGCTGCTTCAAGCAGTTCTTGGCGTGCTGCATCACCATAAAATACGGTATTACCAAAGCGGCGCAGCAGTTCTATTTGGCTTGGGCTGTGATCAAGTACGGTAATTTCGTAGCCTTGCGCATGTAATAAACGTCCCATTATTTGCCCAAAACGGCCATATCCGGCAATGATCACATGTTTTGCTGTGCTTATTTGTTCTGGTTTATCAAACTCGGGCTTAGTGCTACTACTTCGTTTTTGTAGTTGTTCATAAAACATCAGGAGTAAAGGGGCTATTAGCATAGATACCGCAACCACTAAGGTCACTAGGCTGGTTTGCTCTGGAGTTAAAATACTTAATGTGGTGGTCACGCTTAAAAGTACAAACGCAAATTCTCCACCTTGTGCGAGTGCTAGAGTAAACAAGAGTTTTTGCTTTGAGCTGATATTAAATGTGACAGCAAGGGCAAATAAAATGCAGGCTTTAATGACAATTAATAACACCACTAATGCAATCACGGTACTGAATTGGTTAAATAGCAATTCAAAATTAATTGATGCGCCAACCGTGATAAAAAATAATCCCAGTAATAAGCCTTTAAAGGGCTCTATATCGGCTTCGAGTTCGTGTCTAAATTCACTTTCGGCCAATACAACACCGGCTAAAAAAGTACCGAGTGCGGGTGATAAGCCAATACTTTGCATCACTAGCGAAATAGCCACTACTAAAAACAATGCAAAAATTGTGAATATTTCACGCATGTGGGTTTGCGCGATGTATCTAAACAGTGGTGCCGATACATATTTACCGCCAGCAATAATAGCGGCAATAACCGCAACAGAAACCCCTACTTGTTGCCAAATAGGCCAGCTAGCAATGATGGAGTCGTTAACGTCTTTTGAGTTACCTTGTGGTGCAAAAGCGAGTAAGGGGAGTAGCGCTAAAATAGGTATAATCGCAATATCTTGAAATAGTAAAACCGAAAATGCATTTTGCCCAGCTTCTTGCTTTAACCAGCCTTTTTCTTCAAGGCTTTGCAGCACAATAGCCGTTGAAGATAGCGCGAGCATTAAGCCTATAGCCAGTGCGGTTTGCCAATGCATAGCAAAAAACCAATAACAAAAAGCAAAAATAACCGCCGCAGTTAGCACCACCTGTAAGCCACCAAGCCCTAAAATAGAGTGCCGAAGCTTCCATAGTCGTGAGGGTTGTAGTTCAAGTCCGACTAAAAATAGCATCATCACTACGCCAAATTCGGCAAAATGCATTACATCGGTTTGATCCCCTACGACTCCCAATGCATAGGGACCAATTAGTATGCCAGCAATTAAATAACCCAGTACTGATCCTAAGCCAAGTCGTTTGGCAATAGGAACAGCCACAATGGCGGCGGCTAAATAAATTAAAGCAATTTCTAACACGCGTTTATCCTAATAATTTCAAGACATTTAGCATGGCTTAGGTGTTAGTAAAATACAATAACTGATGTAGTGAACAGCCATTTATTTCGCTTTATTAGTGTATTAGCGGTCTAATTTTACAGTGCCCGAAATATTATCAATACTAACATCACCCGAGCCTGCTTCTGTAATAGTTAGCGCTTTAGCGTAATTAACGCGAATATCGCCAGAGCCATCTTCAATTGTCACGCTTGAGCCAATATGTTCAATCAACATATCTCCTGAGTTATCGTCTACGGTGACTGCGCCTTTAATATGTTTAATAGTTATGCCGCCCGAGCCATCTTCAATAGCGACATTACCACTGACATTATCAATATCAATGCTGCCTGAGCCGTCATTTAATGCTAAGTCGCCGACCACATTTTTTACGTAAATACTGCCCGAGCCATCGTCAATATTTAGGTTTTTAGCACCATTGATAGATAAGCTGCCAGAACCATCTTTTACATCAATATTGCTTTGCATCTCGTTAATAACAATATCGCCTGAGCCGTCGTTAATATCTAAATTTAGGGTGCTAGGTACGGTAACAACTAAATTGATACTTGGTGATTGTCCGCTGTAAAAGCTAATCCCATTATTACTTTTATTTTGTGCAACAAGTTTTGCTTGTGTACCGCTTTTCTCAAGGGTGAGTTCGTATTCATCGTCAATGTCGGCGGTGTAAATGATGGCATCAACGCTAATATTGGTTGCAGTATTAGAGCCCTGAATATCGAGCGAACCGGCACCACTTAATATCGCTAGGTACTCAAGGTTATTGCTTGGTAGTGAAAGCTGCTGGGTTTGTTTAACTGATGCGACACTGGGCGATATGTGAAATACACAACCGCTGAGTAATAAAATGCCGCTAATTAGTGAAACGGGCTTAGTGAAGTTGAATAGAGTTGATGCGCTCATGTTTAGTCCTTTGATATTGATTATTTTAGTTAATATACAAAGTATAGAGCAAAATTGAGGCCGAAATGTAAGTTGTTGTTTTATATGAAATGGCAGCAGTAGTTAAAAAGTTAAAATGCCAAAATATGGTTAAAAATACTAAATATTAATAAAAAGGATGCACACTGCATCCTTTTGTAATTACTCTATTGTTAATGGGCGTTTTACTTAAAAATTGTAAGTAATGTTACCGTATAAAAAGCGCCCATCTAAACTGTAGGGTGTGTAAGGCGTGTACGGAAATATTTGGCCAAAGTTAGAGTAGCCAATATTATCTACCGTTGCTTGAGGGTACTGATCGAACAAGTTATTTGCACCCACTGCAAATTTCCACGCTTCGTTAGGACGATAAGCGACTTCTAAATCGGCAATCCATTTAGCATCTAAATATTCATCACCCTCGCTGGTGGTTGAAATATCTGCCACTTCCCCATAGCGAGTTGCACGCAAGGTTGTTTGCCATTGGTTAAAGCTCCAAACAGCCGATAGGTTTAGTTTGTTATCGGGTGTGCCTTGCTCAAAACGGCCTACTTCACGACGGGCAAATACCACGTAGTCATCGCCTAAAGAATTTAGCTCGCTCGGGTTTGCATCTACATGAGTCACTTCGGTATCGTTAATGTTTGCCGCCGCATTTAAGCGCACATCACCCAATGTATTTAAATCAAGTGTGTACGTTGCCACAATATCAACACCTTGCGTGCGCGAATTGATAGCGTTGGTAAAGTAACGAACACTTTCGGTATTTAGTTCGCCAGCATTCGCTAGAATTTGCTGCACAGCGTTACCGCTTAAGTTTTCAGAGAGTACAATCCGGTCATCAATATCAATGCGGTACGCATCAACTGTTAAGCTAAAGCCACCTTGAGTGTAAACAAATCCAGCGGTAACATTAACCGAGTCTTCTGCATCGAGCTGTTTTGCACCTAACGCTTGAGCTGCAGGAGCAGAGCTTGGGAATAGACCAACTTCAAAAGGCTGGTTATTTTCGAGAATAGTCGATATTTGACGGTACGAGCTTTGTGCAAGTGACGGCGCACGAAAGCCAGTACTTGCCGCACCACGTAACGATAGGTTGTCGTTAATACTGTAACGCGTGGCTAATTTTGAAGTAAATGTGTTACCAAAATCGCTGTAATCTTCATAGCGACTGGCTAAAACAACATTCCATTTATCAGTAAAGTAAGTATCAAATTCAGCAAATACAGCAACATTATGACGACTTTCATTGGTTGCGCTTTGCGGCCCAAACCCAGGAAGCACTTGCGCACCGCCAGCAGCAATTGGGTTGCCGTTGTTATCAAGCGCAGTAATATAAGAGGCTTCTTCGCCTTGCTCTATTTTATAGCTTTCACGGCGATACTCAGCACCAATAGTGAAAAACACATCATCGGGTAGACCAAAATCAACGCTGGTATTGGCATCAAAATTAACTAAAAATTGATCGTAAACCATGGCGCCGTTATCAAACTCAGTTTGGCTGTTAGTACCTAACGAAGTATTGAGGCTATTTACAACCCCTAAACCAAAGTCATTTCGGCCGTAGTTGGTACTTACATCCCAAGTCCAGTCGCCACTATCGCCTTGTAAACCAAGTGCCAGCGAGTAATCTTTTACGTCGGTAGCAATTTGTGGCAAAAAGCCATTAGGGTATAGCTCTAAAACATTGCGGCTGTCTTTTGCACGACGGTAAAATCCGCCCGAGTTACCTTCACGCTCTGAATAGCTACCAAACGAATAAACATTAAAGCCATTCTCTAAATCGTATCCCATATTGTAAAACAAAGCGTAGTCTTCCAACGCTGCTTTACCAAAACGGTGATTGTAGCGATCAATTGTAAATTCGCGTGGGTCTAGGCTGCCATCATCTAGACGGTTGTATTGTTCGCGTGGATCAAAACCGGAGCGTTGAGTTGAGTCGTTATCACGGTATTCAATTGATACATTTACAAAACCATTGTCTGTTAATGAAAAACCTGAGTTTGTGCTAATTGTGCGGGTATTACCGTCGTTAACGTGACGATCGTCGCCTAAATTAAATGCAAGGTTGCCGTTATCATCCGCATAAGTGCTATTTAGTTGCGGTACACCTGCCATTTGGCTGTCGTATTGGCCATAAGTTACACTAACACTGCCGCCTTCGGTGGCATCTTTTAAAACAATATTGATTACTCCCGCAATGGCGTCAGAGCCATATTGTGCTGCAGCCCCATCGCGCAGTACCTCAACACGCTTAATTGCAGAGGTGGGGATCATGTTTAAATCAACCGCAGTAGAGCCGCGACCAACCGTACCGCCTAAGTTTAATAACGCACCAGAGTGGCGACGTTTACCATTAATAAGCACTAGAGTGTGATCAGGTGCAAGGCCTCTTAATACCGCTGGGCGAGCATGATCGGTACCATCAGACAGTGTGGCACTTGGGTAGTTAAAGCTCGGGACTTGGTTAGCGAGCACTTGGCTGATTTCAAGTTGACCTGTGCTTGCCATATCGTCGCTGCTAATAATATCCACAGGCACGGTACTTTGCGCAATACTTCGTAAGCTGCGGCGCGTGCCTGTTACTGAAATTACTTCGATATTCTCTTCCACTTGGTTAGTTTGCTCAGCCGCATTCGCAACTGAAAAAGAGGCGCTAAGTGCGGTGGTAATAGCCAAGCTAAGTGCTAATTTTTTATTAGCTGATAAATGCTGAAAAGTCATTAAGCGTGCCTTGAAGATTTTGAAAAGTGCGCATCATATAGAAGCGGCTAGTGCACCGCAAAGATCTAAATTGACTAAGTTATTCAACTATTTTCATAAAAATAAGTGATCGGAATAATAGATTGAAATAGGAACAGACAAGGAGGCTAAAATATAGGATTATGCTTATTTAGGCAGCGAAAATGATTAACTTAGTTTAAAGCTTTGCTAAAGGGTTTAAATTATAAAGAAGCTACAGGCCAAACGATTAATGTGGCCTGTAGGGAATTAAAAAGTTATTCAGGTGCTACTTCAAGGGTGGTAAATAATACATAGCGGCTGGCGTCTACACCTTTTTCGTTTACTGTCACTTTTTGAGAGGTTTCGATTAGGTATAGGCCTGGCTCTTTCCACGTTGTGCTAAACATGCCGTTTTTGTCGGTCGTTACTTTTATTTCGCCACGTTCGTTACGGTAGCGTGTATCGCCTTTTAAAATGCTTACTTCAATGCCTTCGCCAACCGGCTTTCCATCGCTTATTAGCTGAAAGCGCGCTTGCTCGCCAACAAATAAATCGTTTGGATGCGTTGGGCCGCTAAGCTCTAAGCCTTGACCTAATTGTGCTGGTTTAGAGGTACCATTATGACTAACAAAGGTATCAACAGTAGAGATGGTTTTAATTGTAGTGATGTCGCTGGCGTCTTTAGGTAGATTGGCATCTGCTTTTTTGGCGAATACACGGCTTCGCTCACCTGCTGTATTTTTGTAGAATGTCATGTACATAGGTTTTTGCGTCATCGCAATATGATAGGTGCCTTGTTGCTGAAGTTTTACTGCAGCAGAGCTTTTGCGTTGTAGGTAATAGGCACGAATGGTATCGGTAACTTGCTCGCCATTTGGGGCAAGTGCCATAAGCAGAGTATCGTCGTATTCAGCGCCTTTTGTGCTTGGACGAAATGCTTTATCAGGTGCAAAAATTTCGTTAGAAATACTCGCATCAATCATTACATAATGGGCTTTATCCCCTGATAGCGAGGTATGCGAAGGTAGTAACCAGCGGCCATGTGCACTTGCAGCTGTTGATACCAGCGCTGATAAACTCAGTGCGCCAATGAGTGCTGTTTTTAATAAATTAACGTTCATTATTTTTCCTTTAAATTTGAATGATAAGTAGGGACTACAGAGCGGTTACAGTGACAAAGCTGGTTGAAAATTCGTTTTTGCCATCAATGGTTATTTTTCCTGATTGGGTTAAATCAAGCTCAATACGGCTGTAATCACGCCCGCCTTCTTCACGAACAACTTCAACATTTAACAGGTATTTTCCTGCGATAACTGATTTGCCATTAAGATCGTTTCCGTCCCAATTAATGGTATAAGTGCCTGCGCGTTTGGTTGCGCTACTAACCCCATCGAAGTTTGCATCACTTTTACCTGCTTTACGCCACCATTGGCGTAGGTCTTTAAACCATTCCGCTTTTTGTACCCAAAGCGCTAAAGTTGTGACATGTTTTCGCTCTGGTGTTTCGAGCCAAACTGCAACATAAGGGCGATGATAGGGCTGCACATCTAACTCAGGTAGAGTTAATTCGATTTCTAATTGGGGCGTTTGCGCTGCCACCGAAGTGTGAAAACACACGGCAATTAACAACAATACGGTGCTAATTAAAGATTTAAACTTGAACATTAAAATACTCCTTTAATTTGTGGAACCCAGCATAAATAAATAACCAATGGTGTTGCGATTCCTAATACGGTTATCCATATTCCTGCTAAGCGTTTTTTTCTATTTTGAAATAAAATAATCATGCCGGTGACAGCAAATAAGATCATCAGCACCGCTGATATATCAATAACCCAGCTCCATACTTCTCCTGAATGACGGCCTTTGTGCAAATCACTGATAACACTTAAAAAACCACCGGTTTGATAATCGAGCAACAATTCGCCACTGATAAAATCAAACTCTGCATAGGCATAGCCTGCTGGTAATGGGTAGTCGAGCATAACCAGTGAATCTTGCTTTTCCCATTCAATGCTTTTCACTTTATTAAGCCCATAGTGTTTGGCTAAGTAAGCTTCTATTTGTGGATAAATAGCAGGCAGGCTATTTAATTGTGTATTTGCTTGAGTAAGCAGATCTTGGGGGATTTGGACCGTAATTTGGCCATTGTTTTTATCGTTTTTTAACCAGTCAACATGGTTTAGCACTATACCGCTTACACAAAATAGAATAAGTAAAAAAAACAAAGCGGTGGAAATATAGATATGTAGAGTACGACTTGTACTATATAAAGTGCGTTTATTAACAAAGGGCATAAAAGGAGCTGGGTTATTTAATTTATACGGATGATAATGATTTGCATTAGCTGTTACAAGTTTATTTACCAAACTTTACACTTTATTTTTTAGGAGGAGCTGAGGGCTTAGAAATTAAGTAAGCCATAACCAGCACTTCAACAACAGCCACTAGGGCAATAATCCAAGCTGGAGGGCTGTTGTATAATAAAAATATAAAGCCTATTAGCATACCTATACCCGCAGCATACTTTGCCTTTACAGGAACCGCTTGATGGGCGCGCCAATGTTGTAATGTTTTGCCAAAGCGAGGGTGGTTTAATAGCCAAGACTCAAGCGCCGCGGATGAGCGAGCAAAACAGGCTAAGGCTAAAATTAAAAACGGCGTGGTTGGCATAACCGGTAGGGCAACACCAATAATGCCCAGTAATACACACAGTAGCCCCAGCAATTTAAAGCCGAAATTTTTATAATAAATAAAAACGTTTTTTATGCTCACTTTAGCTCTTTTTTAATTAATTAAACGGTAAAAGGGTAAGCTAATTAAAAGGTAAAATGAAGAGAAAATGGCTTAGTTGCATGTTATTAACTAAGCCATTTAGGGTTAGCAAAGGAAAAGAATTTCCTGATTGCACTACCTATTAAAAGTAATAGCCTCAATTAATATTAAAACGGCGCTCGGTATCGCCATCACCAATAATGGTACCGCCAATAAAGGGTTGATTGCGGGCTTGTACGAAATCAACATAACTAAAGAATCCGCCCAGCAGTAATGCTCATACAGGTTACATTCATCCAAGTATTGGCGCTATTATCTGACTTGTTGTAGATGATCCCATAGTCGTTATAAAACTGCAGGTTGGTAACTGGGCCCCATTCTTGTGCGTAGTCATAGGCAATATTAAAGTTGGTCATTGTGGCTTGGCTCGATACACTGTCATAATAGTCAAAAGCACCGACTGCAAAGCGGTTATTACCATCGTCTAAGTCGTAGTCATATTCACCGTGTTGCAATTGAATATTCCAGTTATTAATGTTGCTGTTTAAGTGAACAGCCCAAGCACTGTAATTACCAGCGCGGTCTTCACCGTCGTGAAGTCCGCCACTGAGTAACGATACCCCGATGTCAGTGGTGATATTTTTACTATGCTCAAGCTGATAAGTAGCGCGACCAGCAAAGGTGTTGTATTCACCAAGCTGCTTTGCTGGTTCAGCATAGATGCCTTCATCTGCAGGACGACTACCAACAATATCATAAGAGTAACGATGATTTTTGTCTGATGCTGAGCCATCAACTCCACCCAGTTCATCATTTTTGAAAAAGCCTAAATCAAGTGTCCAGTTGTCTTTAAGTTTACGCTTAGCAACCACACCTAAATCAAAATCATCTTCTAGGCCCACATAGTAGTTAGTGCTAAAAAAGTAGCTGTGAGAATTATAAGGGCCGTTACCAAACGGCACGGCTGTTATGCCTGCCTGAGCTTCCCAGCCATCAATAAATTCGTACCCTAAGTAAGCGTACTTTACGACAGTCATATAATCGTAAAAGCGTATTTCACCATTGACTGAAATATCATTAATTTCGCCAGAGACATTTAACCGGAAAATATCAAAATCAAAGTCACCACCGTGATCTTCATTGTCTTCATCGTAAGAGTTTATACCGTAGTTAGCGTGAATAGCACCTCCTACCTTTATTCCAGATGATTGCTTTTCTTGCTGTGCAGTGTCTGTAAAAGTAGCTTGCAACTGTTTACTAACTTGTTCTACTTGCTGAGACTTTTTTTCAGCGAGTTTGCTTTCAAGTTTATCTATTTGTTGCTTTAACTGCGTTAATTGGCTTTGGAGAGGTTGAAGGTTTGATGCATAAGAATTGCTAGCAACACCACTTAAAATTAATGCGAGTGTTAGTTTTGAGAGTTTAGTCAGAATAGCCGTTTTGATTGTGATTAAAAAATAAAGGCGCAACGATGCGCCTCTTAGTGTGGAAAAGGAGAAAATGGCAGACTAATTTAGTTTATTGTTTTTATACTGCGTTTTATTCTTTAGAAGTTTGAAACAGTGCGCCTACTTCTAAAAGAGGAGAGGCATCTAGCTTATCTGCATCCATCATTGCGGCAATACGTTGCATTGATGAAAGCAGTAAACTCTGTTCCCATTCAGCAAGCGCTGAAAATTTTTCGATAAAATGCTCTTGTAATGGCTGTGGTGCTTTTTCGAGTAGTTCTTTACCTTGTTCGGTAAGGTATAAGCTGACTCGGCGCTTATCCATTTGACTGCGAACACGTGTTACTAAGTTTTTACTCTCGATTCGGTCAAGAATATTAGTAACCGTTGCTGGGCTTAAGTTAACGTTTTGCGCAATACGGCTGGCGGTAATACCATCAGTTTGAGATACTTCCTGCATGATAAGCAGTTGTGGCCCTGTTAAACCCGCTGTTTTATTAAGTTGCTTTGAATGTAAGTCAATCGCACGGATCACCTTGCGTAAAGAAACTAGTAACTCGTCATATTTTTGCATTTGTTTGTCTCATGAAAGGCGAATCAGTTGCCGTAATCACGAAATGTTACACATCAAATAAATTGAATTCAAATGATATATATCATTTAACGCCGCTATTAGGGTCTGTTGACCTTTGTGGATTAAAATTTGTTCAAGCTAGGGGCGGTTTAATCGCGGCGCGAGGTTTGTAACCTAGTGGGCTAAGTCAAA
>NZ_PNCV01000408.1:0-355 GCF_005886925.1 Pseudoalteromonas sp. S3260 | reverse complement strand
TGAAATGAATGGAAAGTAAGCAGAATTTGACTTTCAAATTTTGCTTACTTTCCTATGTTATTAATTATGAAAGTTTATTGAGTGATTGCCATCAGTAATTATTTCATGGAGTTCAAGAATCTCTGCTTTTTTCTTTGCTCCATTAACAATTAATATGTTGGCTGTGATAGCAATTTCTCTTTTTGCTTTGAGTTTCTTTAACTCGTCATAAAGCATGTCATCTGTTTCCAATGTGCAGACAAGTTCTTCTTTATCAAACTGAAGCTTAAGAGAAACTTTTCCTATTTCTGCATCCTTAGGCCATATATATTTTTCGATAAGTGCAGGTAAATTTTTATAAACTCTCGTGCTACTT
>NZ_PNCV01000407.1:0-384 GCF_005886925.1 Pseudoalteromonas sp. S3260 | reverse complement strand
ACAGCTTAGGGCTGACCTTGGCCGATGTTGCGTCGCAGGTGAACTTTAGCTGTTATGGTTTAGAGGCGCAGCGCATTCTTCGCGATGGCGAAGAGTTAAAAGTGATGATCCGCTACCCCATTGAACAGCGAACTTCCATCAGTGAAATCAATGATGTGCGCATTATCACGCCTGCTGGCGCAGAAGTGCCGCTGGCAGAAGTAGCTGAGGTGACGCTGGTCGACGGTGTTAACCGCATCCGTCGCGAAAACGCCAAGCGCACGGTTAACGTCTGGGCTGCGGTAGACCCCAATCAAGCTGAACCTTTCACCATTGCCCGAGAGATCCGTGATGAGTATCTGCCAGCCTTATTGAAGAACTACCCCGGCGTACAAAGCAAGGTTG
>NZ_PNCV01000406.1:0-335 GCF_005886925.1 Pseudoalteromonas sp. S3260 | reverse complement strand
GCGTGCTGGTGAGCAAGGCCGAGGCTTTGCGGTGGTAGCTGATGAGGTAAGGCAGCTTGCACAACGCACACAAAAGTCGACCGGAGAGATCCAAGGGATCATTAGCGAGCTCAATAGCCGCAGTGAGCAGGCGGTCACTATTGCTGAGCAAGGGCGTAAAGAGTCGCAACAAGGCCTTGATGAAGTGCAACTAAGCACCGAAAAACTCAGTGGTATTGCTCAGGCGGTGGCCAATATTAACGACATGGCGAATCAAATGGCTGCGGCTGTTGAAGAGCAGGCTCATGTGGCTGAGGATATTAACCAGCAAGTGGTCAGTATTGCCGGCCTGGCTG
>NZ_PNCV01000405.1:0-386 GCF_005886925.1 Pseudoalteromonas sp. S3260 | reverse complement strand
CTCGCCGCTTTTGCGCCTAGGATATCTAAAATAGTGGGGACCGCATCTTGGATACCTAACACTTCGGAATATAGGTTATCAGCATTGTGGAGCTGCTCATTGATTGCATTCTCAATGATCGCGTGTAATTTGGTACTGACCTTGGCGGTGAACTGCAGCTTTTCTGAGCTTTGTTTTTGCCGTTGACTGTGCGCCGCCTGCTCGACCTCCAATAAGGTCCGCTGCTTAAGAGGTTTACCATATTGAATATCAAAGGTTTTAATAAAACCTATTTGTTGCTGCGCAAAGCTATGCCCTAACAGCAAGTCATTAAAACGCTGTTCTAGGGCATCCACACGTTGGCGAATTTGCTCTGTTTTAGTCACCATAATTACTAAGTTATACCG
>NZ_PNCV01000404.1:0-290 GCF_005886925.1 Pseudoalteromonas sp. S3260 | reverse complement strand
ATAGTATTTTAGGGTCAGTAAGTGAAAACCAAGCGGATAATCGCCCTGATTCTGAATCCGAGTCATTGGATATTGGCGTGCGCTTTACTGCCTTAGAGGAAGACTTACTCGGTTCATTAGTGCTATTTGACACCCGACGCACTAATTTACGCTACGCCAATGAGGCGTTTAACGACAATCCCAATGACCCCGAGTTCAACATCAGTGTGCCACAATATTTTTATGACGATGAGGACTCCACCAAAGGGGTGGAGATTGATCTGAATATGGCGCTCAGCGAGGTAATGTCG
>NZ_PNCV01000403.1:0-270 GCF_005886925.1 Pseudoalteromonas sp. S3260 | reverse complement strand
GTGGTTAAATGAAGGCAAGTCACCTTATGTGTTTTTACACACCGCTGATAACGACGGAGCGCCTTTACTGGCACGCCAGTTTGCGCAGGATTTGCAGCGCTTTTGTGGCTATTATCACCGTGCCGTTGAGCCATTCCCGGGTGAAAAGCACCAACAGGAACAGCTCTTTTAGCACAGCTGCGCTGGCCTATGTACTGGCATCACACCAGTCACAGAGGGTCGCAAATATTGTTAGCCTCACGCCGTGTATGGGGCTATTAAAGACCTAGG
>NZ_PNCV01000402.1:0-309 GCF_005886925.1 Pseudoalteromonas sp. S3260 | reverse complement strand
AGGTTTCAGCGAGCAGCGTGGCGAAGTCATCACCGCGCATCTGGCGTGGAGCGGCAACCATCGCGCCCTGATCGAGCGTCAATTCGATGGCAGCACCCAATTGCAGATGGGCGCCCTGCTGCTGCCTGGCGAGCAGATGCTGGCCGCCGGCGACAGCGTGACCACCCCGGAAGTGGTGATGGCCTGGTCGGATACGGGCATCAATGGCGCCAGCCAGCGCATGCATCGCACCCTGCGCGCGCGCCTTGACTGGCCGGTGGCCGACAAGCCGCGTCCGGTACACGTCAACACCTGGGAAGCACTCTACTT
>NZ_PNCV01000401.1:0-334 GCF_005886925.1 Pseudoalteromonas sp. S3260 | reverse complement strand
GAAGGGACATTACGTGCCCCTATCCCTGCCATGACCATCAACATTGCCAGTATACGGACTAAGGGAAGTAAGTAGTCACTTAGCCACTGAACAATGACGGCAAAGGGGTATTCCATGGTTATCCCGCAATTTCAGGTATCGACAGCACTAAGCGGTTAAAGAAATCCATAAGTTCCTGCGTAAACCAGTGGCCACCGATAATAAGTGCACTTAGGGTGACAAGCAAACGAGGTAAGAAGCTCAAGGTTTGCTCATTGATTGAGGTCGCCGCTTGTAATACCGCAACAATCAAACCAACAATCAAACTAGGGACAATAATCGCCGACACCAACTT
>NZ_PNCV01000400.1:0-268 GCF_005886925.1 Pseudoalteromonas sp. S3260 | reverse complement strand
CAGTGCAAACAACGCTGATTGAGCGGGTGCAAGCACACCCTAATATTACCTTGTTAGAGAATTACAACGCCATCGACCTTATTACCGACGCCAAACTTGGGCGCGACGGCAAACATTGTCATGGCGTGTATGTTTATAACCGTGCCAAAGAGCAAGTAGAAATTCTCAGCGCTCGCTTTATTGCTTTAGCCACCGGCGGCGCCAGTAAGGTGTATTTGTATACCTCGAACCCTGATGTTGCCAGTGGCGATGGCATTGCCATGGCGTG
>NZ_PNCV01000399.1:0-366 GCF_005886925.1 Pseudoalteromonas sp. S3260 | reverse complement strand
CGAGGGAGAGCTTGCGTGAGCCTGCCGGCCGCGCTTCCTCGCGCCGCCGCGTTGATCTTCGATGTCGATGGCACCCTGGTGGACAGCGCGCCAGACCTGGCGCGCGCCACCAATGAGCTGCGTCAGCATCACACCCTGCCGGCGCTGGACTATGATGTGATTCGCGCCGAAGTCTCGCATGGTGGCAGCGCTCTTGTGACGCTGGCCCTGGGCCATGAGCTCGATCATCCCGAGCACGCCAGCGAGCGCACTCGCCTGCTGGAGTTCTATGCTCGCGATGTCGCGGCGCACAGTGTGCTGTTCCCGGGCTATGACGCCCTGATCGAGATCTGTCAGCGCGCAGGCCTGCCGTGGGGCATCGTGACC
>NZ_PNCV01000040.1:0-45927 GCF_005886925.1 Pseudoalteromonas sp. S3260 | reverse complement strand
CTTGTCAAAATAGCTTTTAATCCCAACTGAAACTCGCAGATTGAGGCAACTTGGGTATAGATAGACTCTGCCTTGCCTAAATACCAAACAGGCTGCTGCAAATTTAACCTTGAAAGGTCAACAGACCCTAGTTTAACGCTATGCGCTCAAAAATACAAAAAGCCAACAAAAAGCTGGCTTTAGTAATTATTTATAATGAAGTCGTGTGTTTAGTTAACGGTATTTAACCCTTGGTTTATACCCACTAAGTCTTCGCGGCTTAATGTGCCTGTTGCTTGTTTTAGACGAAGCGTTGACACAACATAGCGATAACGCACATCAGCAAGATTACGCTTTGCATTGTATAAATTTTGCGTACTGACGAGCACATCAACAATGGTACGTGTACCCACTTCAAAACCCGCTTCCGTGGCTTTTAAAGCGCTTTGTGCTGAAATAACCGCTTGTTCAAGCGCTTTATAGGTCGCAATATCAGATACCACTTGGTTATAAGAAGTAATAACAGAGCGAGTTACTGCGCGATAATCCGTTTCAAAATCTTGGCTCGCAGCAACGTAAAATGCACGTGCTTGATCTGTTGCAGCAACCGTTGCGCCACCTGAGTAAAGTGGTACGCTAAAGTTTAGTCCAATAGAGCTTGAATCTGAACGAGGTTGATCGTCAAAACTAACGCCATTTAACTCACTATCTGTTAATGAGTCGCCGTAGCTAGCATTTAACGTTAGTTTTGGGTAATGACCTGCTTTTGCGAGTTCAATTTGTTCTTTAGCTATATCAACCGTTATTTTTGATACTTGCAGATTTAAGTTTTTGTCTTTAGCTATTTTAACTAAATCAGTTGCAGGCGTACTTGGCTTAACAGTAGAAAACGTTTCGGTGTTTAACATATCTAGCTTTGCATGGTATTTACCGGTGATCTCACGTAGTTGCTCACGGGCTGTTTCTACCGCATTATTAGCAATGATTTCTTGCGCTACTGAGTTATCAAATTGTGCTTGTGCTTCATGTACATCGGTAATAGCCGTTAAACCTACAGCGTAACGTTGTTTAGTTTGTTCAAGTTGGCGCTCAATGGCACGTTTTTCAGCTTGTACAAATTCAAGGTTATCAATAGCGCTTAATACGTTAAAATAGCCTTCAGCCACACGTACTATTAAATCTTGTTTAGCAAAATCGTACTGGCCACTAGCTTGCAGTGCTTGTTTGTCAGCAATGCCGAGTGAATTCCACGCGCCCAAATCAAATAGCGTTTGGCTTAAGCTAATACCACGTCTGAATTGGTCCGTTTCACTTTCGACTTTAACTTGGTTTGATAAATCGCCTATGCTTTGAAAAGAGGTCGAGTCACTTTTTTCATAACTCATGCTTAAACCAATTTGCGGTAATAGTGCGCTCATAGCGCGATCGCTTTGGTATGATTGTGCATCAGCTTGGGCTTTTGCTTTTAAAACGGTAGGATCGTTGGCTGTTGCGATTTCAAAAACTTGAAGTAAATCTTCTGCATTGGCTACGGTTGAGCCCAATGCGCATGATAAACTAACCAGTGCAGCAAGGATGTTCTTTTTCATGTGATGTTCGGTCCTTAGACAATTTTTGTACTAGTAGCATGTTAACCTGTTTTAACTAATAACTAAAAAAAAAATTAGTAAAACAGCGTTCTCAAGTGTAACAGAATATATACCTAAATGACGTTGATGTATTTGCACCCTCAAAAAGGAAAGAATAGATGGCGAATAAAAGTCGTATTAAATTTACCCATGACGATGTGAGATTAAAACCAATTGAAAATTTGTATGATGGTTTTTTTAAAATAAACCTTTATCAATTTAAGCATGCCTTATTTGCGGGTGGAGAGTCTGAGGTAATTCGTCGAGAAATTCTTGAACGCGGAGATGCGGTCGCAGTTTTACCTTATGACCCAGTAACTGAGCAAGTGCTGCTAATTGAACAAATTCGAATTGGCGCAATTAAAAGCAAACACACGCCTTGGCTGTTAGAATGTATAGCGGGCATGACCGATGGCAGTGAAGATTACGAGTCGGTTGTTAAAAAAGAAGCGTTTGAAGAAGCGGGACTTAATTTAACAGAACTTGAGTTTATGTTGTCTTACCTTTCAAGCCCCGGCGGTACTACAGAGCGTTTGTTTTTATATTTAGCTCACGCCGACTTAAGCCAAATTAATACCGGTATATATGGCTTAGACACCGAAGGTGAAGATATTAAAACGCATATTATGGATTTAGATGAAGCATTTGAGCGACTCAATCGTGGCGAGATAGATAATGCGGCTACGGTAATTTGCTTGCAATGGTTAGCACTAAATCGCGACAGAATACGTAAGAAGTGGGCATAGTTTTTAATTTTTTAATAGTAATGGCGGTATTTTGACAGCACTTTTAACGACTAATCGATACATTCAAAGCCTTCCAAAGTATTTAACACTTTGTGAGCATAATTACGTACGCCTTTTAAAATTACTACCTAGTGAACGAGCGATTGGCAGTGTTAGAGAAATCAAACTGGGCCACAGTGAATTTGCCATCAACATAGATGACAATGCCAAGTACACCCTTGATGTCTCTATTAAACAGTTATCAGGAATGGTAAGTGGTATTTCGCCTTTGTATTTAACAGTGCGCTTATATAATGATGCTAAAGTAGCCGAAATTGTCCATCATGATTACCACCAACGAATCAAACCTTCCTATGGCTACCCTAATCCTAAGATGCATCAAAAAGATGAAAAGTATCAGTTGAATGCTTTTTTATATGATTGGTTGGTTGCCTGTGTAGAGCGAGGTCAATCAACACTTAATTGGGATGTAAATAATGGCTTGGTTTGATGATACGTATTATTTTGAGCAAGCCCAGCTTCGTATAGCCCATATAACGGATTGTCATCTTTTTAGCGATAAGCAGGGCGAGTATTTTGGGGTTAACACCGCAGAACATTTTATTAGGGCACTTACAGATATAGCAAAACAGCAGCCTGATGCCTTGATATTTGGTGGCGATTTAACCCAAGATCACAGCTTTGATTCCTATTTATTATTTGCTGAACTGATTCATAATAGTGAACTAAATTGCCCCGTATTTTGGGTTCCCGGCAATCATGATGAAATTGAACAGCTCAATTTAATTAGTGGCGGGCAAATACAACGCGCTAAACATATTGTGGCGCAAGGGTTTGAGCTTTTATTACTTAATTCTAAAGGAAATACCCCTGCTGGGTGGGTGACGCCCTCGCATTTAGAGGAAATTATGGCGTGTTTAGTCGATTCAGATAATCGTCATATTGTATTTTGCCATCATAACCCATTGCCTATTAATGGCTACCTAGATAAACACATACTAGAAAATGGGCCGCAGCTATTAAATTTATTAGTTAATAATGGCCGAGTTGATGCGCTGTTTCATGGGCATGTTCACAATGACTACCAACAGCAATTTAGAGAGCTTGATATTTACGCGACACCGGCCAGTTCCGTGCAGTTTACAAAGCACAGTGCTACTTGGCAGCAAGAAGATAAAGGGGCGGCTTATCGTATGCTGCACTTAAATGCTGAGCAACAAAAGGTGCATATACGCACGGACGTGATATGGTTAAACGAGTAATCTATATTCACGGTTTTAATAGCTCTGAAAAATCATATAAAGCTGTGCGCTTTGGTGAGCTTATGGCACACTATGATGTTGATTATTGTGTGCCACGCTTAAACCATGAACCTATAGAGGCGATTATAGCGCTTGAACAACTATTAACACCGAATACCGTATTATTGGGCAGCTCGTTAGGTGGCTTTTTTGCTACGTATTTATCGCAGCGTTATCAAATTCCTGCGGTGGTAATTAATCCTGCCGTTGCCCCATATACATTATTAGAGCCTATACTTGGGCCTAATTATAATCCGTATCAAGATTATAATTACCAATTACAATCTCGTCATATAGATGCGTTAAAAGCATTAACGGTGACAGAGTTAAAACACCCTGAGCTGTTGTATTTATTACAGCAAACAGGGGATGAAGTGTTAAATTTTCAGCACGCAATAAAGTATTACTCACAATGTAAACAGTTAATTGAATTTGGCGGCGATCATAGCTTTAATGGCTTTGAGCGAGCTTTTTCAAGCATTGTCGATTTTCTTAAAATCAGATATTAGCGTATATAAAGATAAAAACTATGACTCAACAAAATTATAACGCCGAAGCTATTGAAGTACTTAATGGATTAGAGCCGGTAAAACGCCGCCCAGGCATGTATACAGACACATCGCGCCCCAATCATTTAGGCCAAGAGGTTATTGATAACAGTGTTGATGAAGCAATGGCCGGGCATGCGACGCGTATTGATGTCATTTTGCATGAAGATAACTCACTTGAAGTGAGCGATGATGGTCGGGGGATGCCGATAGATATTCACCCTGAAGAAGGTATTCCTGGGGTTGAACTAATATTCACCAAATTACACGCAGGTGGTAAATTTTCAAATAAAAATTACCAGTTCTCTGGTGGTTTGCATGGGGTAGGTATCTCGGTCGTTAATGCGCTATCTACCCGCGTGGAAGTAACGGTTCGCCGTGACGCACAGCAATTTAGAATGGCTTTTGAGCATGGCGATAAAGTTGAAGATTTAAATGTTATTGGCTCAGTGGGTAAACGCAATACCGGTACTACCGTGCGCTTTTGGCCAGATACCAGCTATTTTGATTCTGCTAACTTTTCACTGACTAAGCTTAACCATTTATTAAAAGCCAAAGCGGTACTATGCCCAGGTTTGCGTATTAAGTTTGTAAATAAACAAACGAAAGAAACCCAAGAGTGGTTTTATGAAACCGGCTTAAAAGATTACTTAGTAGAAGCAGTTAAAGGCTATGAGATACTGCCTAAAGACCCATTTGTAGGTGAGTTTTCAAGTTCTATTGAAGGCGCTGATTGGGCCGTTGTATGGATGCTTGAAGGCGGTGAGTCAACAGCCGAAAGTTATGTAAACTTAATTCCTACCGCACAAGGTGGCACCCACGTAAATGGCCTGCGCCAAGGGCTTTTAGAGGCGATGCGTGAATTTTGTGAATTTAGAAACTTATTACCACGTGGTGTAAAGCTCACCCCAGATGATATTTGGGAACGTTGTAGTTATGTATTGTCGGTAAAAATGCAAGACCCACAATTTGCAGGGCAAACCAAAGAAAAACTCTCATCACGTTCATGTGCTGCGTTTGTATCGGGTGTCGTAAAAGATGCTTTTAGCTTATGGCTAAATGAGCACACTGACACTGCAGAGTTACTTTCTGAATTGTGTATTTCAAATGCACAGCGTCGCTTACGCGCGGCTAAAAAAGTAGTTCGTAAACGTGTTACTTCAGGCCCTGCATTACCAGGCAAACTGACCGATTGTAGTGCTGCTGATAATGACCGCACGGAATTGTTTTTAGTAGAGGGTGATTCAGCGGGTGGCTCAGCTAAACAAGCGCGAGATCGTGAGTTCCAAGCAATCATGCCACTAAGAGGTAAAATTTTAAATACTTGGGAAGTAGAATCAGGGCAAATTTTGGCCTCTCAAGAAGTGCATGATATTTCAGTGGCATTGGGTATTGACCCCGATTCAAGTGATTTATCAGGGCTGCGTTACAATAAAATATGTATATTAGCGGATGCTGACTCGGATGGACTGCACATTGCCACTTTATTGTGTGCCTTATTTGTGCGCCACTTCCCACAATTGGTAAAAACTGGGCATGTGTATGTTGCTATGCCACCGCTGTTTAGAATTGATATTGGTAAAGATGTTTATTACGCGCTTGATGAAGATGAAAAAACGGGCATTTTAGCGCGTATAGAAGCAGAGAAAAAACGCGGTAAGGTAAACGTGCAACGCTTTAAAGGCTTGGGTGAAATGAACCCGCTACAATTGCGTGAAACAACCATGGATCCAAATACCCGTCGTTTAGTGCAGCTAACACTTGATGAAGAAGAACAAACAATGGAAATGATGGATATGTTACTTGCTAAAAAGCGTTCATCAGATCGCCGCCAATGGCTTGAAGATCACGGTAACAAAGCACAAGTTTAATAAGCCTTTGGGCTACAGGAGAGGCAAATGAAAAGACTATTTAGCACACTGTTGTTAGTCGGCTTTATGTCATCGCCAGTGATGGCGAAAAATATTCTCGACAAGCTGACGGCTGCCCCAGGGTTTGAAATAAGCTTATTTGCTGATGATGTTGAAAATGCTCGGCAAATTGCAGTATCAAGCCGAGGTATAGTGTATGCAGGTTCGCGTAATGCGGGTAATGTGTATGCATTGATTGATCATAACAGCGACGGCGTTGCAGATAAAAAAATAGTGATTGCAGAGGGACTGAATATGCCCTCGGGTTTAGCGATTAAAGACGGTGACTTATATGTCGGTGAAGTGCACCGTATTATTCGTTTTAAAAATATCGATAAGCACCTCAAAAACCCTGAGTATGAAGTGTTTTATAGCGATTTACCGTCAGAGCGCCACCATGGCTGGAAGTTTTTACGCTTTGCGCCAAACGGCGAGCTGATTATTCCGGTGGGTGTTCCCTGTAATATTTGTGAGGAAGATGCTCGGTTTGGTCGTATTTTTTCGTTAAACACCGACACCAAAGAAATAACCACTTTAGCCAAAGGTGTGCGCAATACTGTAGGCTTTGACTTTCACCCTAGCACGCAAATGCTATGGTTTAGCGATAATGGCCGTGACATGATGGGGGATGATATTCCACCCGATGAGCTAAACCGCATCACTAAAGAAGAAGAACATTTTGGTTTTCCATACGTGCATGGCGGCGTTATTGTTGATCCGGAGTTTGGTGAAGGCAAAAACATTGCTGACTACACTCAACCTGCATTGGCATTAGGTGCGCATGTTGCGCCATTAGGTATTCATTTTTATACCGGCAAGCAGTTCCCTGATAGCTATAAACAACAGTTATTTGTAGCTGAGCATGGTTCATGGAACCGCTCTAAAAAGGTCGGTTATAAAGTGGCAGTGGCAACTATAGAAAATGCCAAGGTAACAAAGTATACGCCACTGATCACCGGCTTTATGCAAGACGAAACGACATTTGGACGCCCTGTTGCATTTGCACAATTAAATGATGGCAGTCTATTGGTAAGCGATGATTACGCAAACGTAATTTACCGCGTAAGCTATAAGAAAAACTAGGTAAGCTTTAATGAGTGATACAGATACCTTGCTAATGCAAGGAATTGAACAGCAAACAATGGGGCGTTTTACCGAAGACGCCTATTTAAATTATTCAATGTACGTGATCATGGATCGTGCCTTACCGCACGTTGGTGACGGCCTAAAACCCGTTCAGCGTCGTATTATTTATGCGATGAGTGAGTTGGGATTATCGGCAAGTGCTAAATACAAAAAATCAGCCCGTACCGTGGGTGACGTATTAGGTAAATACCATCCTCATGGTGATAGTGCCTGTTATGAAGCCATGGTACTTATGGCGCAGCCGTTTTCTTATCGCTACCCGTTAGTTGATGGTCAAGGTAACTGGGGTGCAGCAGATGATCCGAAGTCGTTTGCGGCAATGCGTTATACCGAAGCGCGTTTATCTAAATTCTCTGAAGTATTACTTAAAGAGTTAGGCCAAGGGACTGTTGATTGGACGCCAAACTTCGACGGCACCATGGATGAACCATTAGTATTGCCATCGCGCTTACCGCATATATTACTTAATGGTGTCACCGGTATTGCTGTGGGTATGGCAACCGATATACCGCCGCATAATGTGCGTGAAGTAGCCAGTGCCTGTTGTTTATTACTTGATAAACCAAAAACAGAACTCGAAGAGTTATTGGATTTAGTACATGCGCCTGATTATCCAACTGATGCTGAAATAATTACGCCTAAAGCTGATATTCACAAAATTTATAAAACCGGTCGTGGCTCAATTAAAATGCGCGCTGTGTATTGTGAAGAGCAGGGCGATATCGTTATTACTGCGTTACCGCACCAATGTTCGGGTGCAAAAGTACTTGAGCAAATTGCAGCGCAAATGAACGCTAAAAAGTTACCAATGGTGGCTGACTTACGTGATGAGTCTGATCACGAAAATCCAACCCGTATTGTGATTGTGCCGCGTTCAAACCGAATTAAAGCTGAGCCATTAATGGCGCACTTATTTGCCACCACCGATCTTGAAAAAAATTACCGCGTAAACTTAAACATGCTGGGCTTAGATGGCCGTCCACAGGTTAAAGATTTACGTAGTATTTTAACTGAATGGTTAACCTTTAGACGTGAAACAGTGCGTCGTCGCTTGCAATATCGACTTGATAAAGTACTGGCTCGATTACATATTTTAGAAGGTTTACTGGCTGCCTTTTTAAATATTGATGAAGTTATAGAAATTATCCGCTCTGAAGATAAGCCCAAACCAATATTGATGGAGCGCTTTGATTTAACCGATATTCAAGCAGAAGCCATTTTAGAATTAAAACTTCGCCATTTGGCAAAACTTGAAGAGTTTAAAATTCGTGGTGAGCAAGACGAATTAGCCAAAGAGCGTGACAAATTAGAGCAAACATTAGGCTCAGACCGTCGCATGTCGACGTTGCTTAAAAAAGAAATTCAAGAAGCCGCAGAAATGTATGGCGACGATCGTCGCTCACCTGTTATTGAGCGTGTGGAAGCCAAAGCTCTGAGCGAAAAAGATTTAATCCCTTCAGAGTCTGTGACTGTTGTTCTATCTGATAAAGGCTGGGCACGTGTTGGTAAGGGTCATGACTTAGATGTAGAAGGGTTAAATTACCGTGCCGGTGATGGCTATAGAGCATCAGCGCGAGGTAAAAGTAATCAACCTGCGGTATTTTTAGATTCAGCTGGGCGTGCATTTGCGACCGATGCCCACAGCCTTCCTTCTGCAAGAAGCCAAGGCGAGCCTATGACAGGGCGCTTTAACTTAACCTCAGGCGCAAGCTTTGAGCACGTAGTTATGGGTGAAGACGCTCAGGTATTGCTAATGGCTTCTGATGCCGGTTATGGCTTTATTACTGACTTTAAAGATTTAGTCAGTAAAAACAAAAACGGTAAAGCCTTAGTGAGTGTGCCAAAAGGTGGTGTGTTACTTTCGCCAATTCGCGTTAATGACGTTGCCAGTGATTACTGTATGGCAATTTCTAACGAGGGGCGAATGTTGTTATTCCCACTGCGTGATTTACCTAAGCTAGGTAAAGGCAAGGGCAATAAGATTATTTCTATTCCGGGCGCTAAAGTACAAGCGCGCGAAGAGTTTGTAAAAGTATTAGCTGTTGTGCCGCAAGGCAGCAGTGTTACGCTGCATGCAGGTAAGCGTAAATTGACGCTTAAACCAAGCGACCTTGAGCATTACCATGGCGAGCGAGGCCGCAGAGGGAATAAGTTACCTCGTGGTTTACAGCGCGTAGATGAAGCCGTGGTAGAGTTAACACCTCAGCAAGTGGATGAGCCAAATTCAGATACTGAGCAAAGTTAAAACACTCAGAAAATTAGACTAAATTAGATAACGGCTTACTTAGGTAAGCCGTTTTTTTATGACTGTTTTATTTCAGCGCACGCTTGTGCGCTATTTTCTCGTCTGCGCAACAAAATAACGTTATAATAAAGCAATACATGATTGTGGTTATATTGGAGAGGCGCACTTGCTAGCTGTTATACGTATTTTAATAATGCTGTTGTTTATATTATTAAGTTGTTTTTTTGGTTTGTTGTTATCAATATTTAGACCATTTCATCCTAATAATGTGCACGTTATTGCAAGTTGGTTTGGCTCAATGGCTAAAATGCTTGGGGTTAAATTAGAACTAAAATATCATCCCGATGCGCTTAAGGTGGGGCCTGCTGTGTATGTAGCGAATCATCAAAATAGCTACGATTTATTTACTATTCCAGCCATGGTACCAAAAAATTGTGTGAGCGTTGGCAAAAAAAGTCTTAAATGGATCCCATTTTTTGGGCAGCTTTATTGGTTGTCGGGTAATATTTTAATCGACCGTTCAAATCGTTCAAAAGCGGCTGGCACAATCTCAAAAGCAGCGGCTAAAATAAAACAAAAAGGCTTATCGGTGTGGATGTTCCCTGAGGGGACGCGTAGTTATGGTCGTGGTTTACTCCCCTTTAAAACCGGTGCATTTCATACCGCAATGAGTGCAGAGGTGCCTGTTGTGCCAGTATGTATGAACACAACCGATAAAACCATTAAACTAAATCGCTGGGATAATGGTACAATTTACATTGAAATGTTAGCCCCTATAGCACTTGATAACAGTATCAGTGCCCGTGAACATGCTAAAAGTGTGCACAGTATTATGGCTGCTAAAATAACAGAATTAGATGCTCAAGTGAGAGAGAAATAATGGAAAACTGGCGTGAAATAAGTGAAGACATCGTAACTTCACTACTTGAAGATGGTTCCGATCCAGAAATTCTTTATGAAGTAGAACACCACTTTGTATGTGAAGACTTTACTAAGTTAGAACAAGCGGCATTGGCTGCGTTTAAACTAGGTTACGATGTAGAAGAGCCAGCAGAACTTGAGCTTGAAGACGGTGAAAAAATTTGGAGTTTTGACATTGTTGTTGAAGCCGAATTAGATGTCGACGTGATAATGGAAGACGTTGATAAACTTGCACAGCTTGCTGTTGAATGCGATGTTGAATACGACGGTTGGGGCACTTACTTTCAAGAGTAAGGATTACCAATGCAAAAGGCGAACAATATGTTCGCCTTTTTTGTGCCTTGTTGGATCTGTATTGTAATTACAGCCACTTTTTATTTTTAAAGTAAATACCAATCCCACCAGTCAAAACAATTAAAAACACCACAAATGCAGTGAATGCATAGGGGCTTTCTGTTCCAGGTATACCGCCGACATTGACCCCCAATAACCCAGTTAAAAAGCCCAGTGGTAAAAATAAAGCAGCCACCACCGACATCACATACATACGCTGATTTAATTGCTCAGACACTTGGTTAGTAATGGTTTGCTGAATAACGAGTGCACGTTCTATTGAACTATCGAGCTCTTCTAAATAGCGAATAAGTAAATTGGTGGTTTCATTTAGCTTGGCTTTATCATCGTCAAACAGCCATGGGTAATGATTATTAACCATGTTGCTGAGCGCTTCTTTTTGCGGTTTTAAGTAACGTTTTAGCGCGATTGTTTGGCGGCGAAGTTGCGACAAGCCTTGGTTATCAAACTTTTTACTAGGCTCATCAATTTCTTCTTCAAAATCATCTAAGCTTTCATCTAGTTCATCTATTACCGTTTGCATACGTGAAGTGAGCTTTTGCGCTAAGCTACATACTAGTTCAGAAATACTGCTTGGCCCCTCATTATTATTTAACGAGGTTAGAATATCTTGCACTGATAATAATCGGCGCTTACGGGTAGTGATCACCACGTCTTTATTAATAAATAGGCGAATAGACACCATGTCTTCAGGGCTTTGCGCTGGGTTTAAATTGATTCCACGTAAAAACAGCATATGGCCATTCATTGTAGGAGTAATGCGAGGACGTGTTTCATCTGCTGTGAGTGATTCAAGTTCGTAGTCGTTTAATTGACCGCAGTTTTTTAACCAATCTACGGCTTCTTTTTGACTGTAATCCATATGCACCCACAGCTTTCCATCAGTAGGTTGCCATTGGTGTAACTGTTTACTGTTTTCTATTGGGCGAGCCCCGCCTTGTTCATCAAGAATAAGCGCATGAAGTAAGCCATTGATCATAATAATTTCTCATAGATAGTATATTTTTAATACAGTTGACTGTAGTGTATTTAACTTAGCTTTACTTTGTAGAGTTAATCAACAAAAAATTGTTTTTTAGCCTATGGTTAAGTACATACGTTAGGGGTGCATTGTTAAACGAGTTAACTTAAAAGGTCAATCAAATCGGCTTATCGAGTAGATGAATTTATTTTGTTGGTGTTTTGTTGGCTGTAGCGTATAAAACACTTTTTTTACTAAGGGCACATTTATGACGACAAAAATAACAGTTGGTTGGCGTGAGTGGTTAAGTTTACCCGAGCTAGGCATCGAGCAAATTAAAGCAAAAATAGACACTGGTGCGCGTACTTCCTGTATTCATGCAATTAATATTGAAGAATACGAAGTCGATGGCGAAAAATGGGTTAAATTTACAGCCCAACCATTGCAAGAAGACGAGCAAACGCAAATTACCTGCAATGCCAAAGTTAAAAAGATGAAGTACGTTACCAGCTCTAGTGGCCAAAAAGAATTGCGTTACTTTATTGAAACTACATTACATGCCGGCGAATTTAGTTGGCCAATAGAAATTACATTAACAAGTCGTGCGTCAATGAAGTTTAGAATGTTATTAGGACGCACAGCTATGGAAAATCGTATAGTCGTTGATCCGGCTTTATCACATTTATTATAAGAATTCGTTGAGTAGCAAACGTACTTATATGTGCTTGCTCAACATAATTTAGTTAAGGTTTTAACTATGAAAATTGGTATTTTATCTCGCAACAAAAATTTATATTCAACGCGTCGTTTAATTGAAGCGGCTGAGCAACGTGGTCATGAAGTAAAAGTGATTAACGCGCTACGTTGTTATATGAATATAAACTCAGAGCAGCCTGAAATTCATTATCGTGGTGAAAACCTAAAAGATTTTGATGCCATTGTTCCGCGTATTGGCGCATCAGTTACTTTTTATGGCTGTTCTGTATTACGCCAGTTTGAAATGATGGGTGTTTATCCGGTTAATGAATCTGTGGCTATTTCTCGTTCGCGCGATAAATTACGTTCTCTACAATTATTATCACGCAAAGGCGTAGGCATGCCAGTAACAGGCTTTGCTAGCAAGCCAGATGACGTAAAAGACTTACTCGAAATGGTAGGTGGCGCACCGGTCGTTATTAAGCTACTTGAGGGCACTCAAGGTATTGGTGTGGTACTTGCTGAAACACGTAAAGCGGCTGAAAGTGTTATTGAAGCGTTTATGGGTTTAAAAGCCAATATCATGGTACAAGAATATATTAAAGAAGCGGGTGGTGCGGATATTCGTTGCTTTGTACTCGGAGATAAAGTGATTGCTGCAATGAAACGTCAAGCACAAGAAGGTGAGTTCCGCTCTAATCTTCATCGTGGTGGTAGCGCTACACTGGTACGTATTACCCCAGAAGAACGTAAAACAGCGGTTGCTGCAGCAAAAGCAATGGGTTTAAACGTTGCTGGCGTTGATTTACTCCGTTCATCTCGTGGTCCTTTGGTTATGGAAGTAAATTCATCGCCAGGTCTTGAAGGGATTGAAGTGGCAACAGGTAAAGACATTGCGGGCATGGTGATTGATTTCATCGAGAAAAATGCTGCAAGTAAAGGAACGGCAACTCGTGGCAAAGGTTAAAATTAACCGACCTTTCACCCTATTAGGTGAAAGTATTGGTGTAGGTGAACGTAAAACACTCGCGCTAGAAGCTGCAAAGCTTTACACCCATTCACCGCTTAATATTCCTATTGAAGTGGTTAACGGTGTAATGGAAGGCCCTGTATTGATGGTGTGTGCGGCTATACACGGCGACGAACTAAATGGGGTTGAGGTTGTGCGCCAGTTACTGGCTAAAATCGACCCTAATCAGCTGCGTGGTACATTAATTGCGGTCCCGATTGTGAATGTATTTGGTTTTATTCATAAATCTCGTTACTTGCCCGATCGCCGTGATATGAACCGGAGTTTTCCGGGGTCTGAGCGTGGTTCGTTAGCAGGTCGTATGGCGTATATGTTTTTTAACCAAGTAGCTGTGCATTGTACGCATATTATAGATTTGCATACGGGTGCAATTCATCGTACTAACTTACCGCAAATACGCGCTAATTTAGCCGATGAAGCTACAGCGCAAATGGCTAAGGCTTTTGGCACACCTGCGGTTATTGATGCGTCGTTACGCAATGGCTCATTGCGCAGTGAAGCGGCTAATTTGGGTATACCCGTTATTACCTACGAAGCAGGTGAAGCGTTGCGCTTTGACCCGATTGCGATTGCAGCGGGTGTACAAGGGGTTGATTATGTTATGCGACATTTAAAAATGATACGCGGTAAACGCCCTAAAAAACTGCCTGATCCTGTGATTGCAAGCTCCACTAGTTGGGTGCGTGCAGAAGTAGACGGCATAGTAAGAGCGCAAGTATCGTTAGGTGAGCGAGTAATGAAAGGCCAAGTGCTTGCTTATATTAGCAGTCCGCTTGGCGATTCAGAACTTGAACTCCTTGCTCCTCGAAGCGGTATTATTATTGGCCAGCAGACCATGCCACTGGTAAATGAAGGCGATGCCGTATTCCATATTGCTTATTTTGCACATGCAAATAGCTTGGTAGAGCAGCAGTTAGAAACGTTTATTGATGAGATAAATGATTTAGATGATGAGCTGAAAACGGCTGAACTAAATAATTAATACCAATTTGCTCAATTAAGTGAATTGGTATGACTCTATCTGTAGATATAAAAAACCGCCTTAGTTTTAAGCTAACGCGGTTTTTTAATAGGTGTTGTTTAGCTACGCGGTTTAGGGCCAATAATGCGTTTAATTTTAGGCGCTTTTGTTGGTTTAGGCTCCGTATTAAGCACTAACACCGGGCGGGTAACAAATAAGTTATTAGGGTAAATCACTCTGTGACCATCAACGTGTTCGAGTAAGACATTCATCAGCCCCATTTCAATAATACGCCCTTCAATGGCGTTAGCTCCATCCACAATTCTCACCCAATAACCTACACGGCAGTCATTTTGAATAAACATCAGTAAAAAAGCAGTTAAGTTGCTCAATAATGACCAAGCCGCAAACAGCGCAACACCTAACATGGCAAATAAAGAAGAGCCTAATACCAGTAAACCACGCAGCTCTATTCCCCAAAAAACTAACACTAAACACAACATAACAAAGGCGAGTATTATTTTTAATAGTAACTCTGCTCGGTATTTTCGGTGTAAATCGATTTTACCTCTAATGGCTTTTTCGAGTAACTTTTTAGTGAGCTTTAACAATAACGGAAAGCTCAACAGCGCAATCACGGTTACGATTAGCTTATATTGTGTGCCCACAAGCTCTAAAAGAGAGATTAATTCCAAAACGTATTCTCACAATAATGATAGGCGCAAAGTGTAACGCGTTAACTTTGTGCGCAGTAGTGATTTAAAAAGAATTTTTAACGCTCAGTAGCCACTGTACCGAGTCAACATCATCATATTTATTTAGTGGCGCGGCTATATCAAGGTGGATCATGGTACCCGCATTGGCGCGACTTGGCGCAAGGCGCAAACCTAAGCCCACATTTTTTAGCACTGGGGTGTTCTCAACTTGATACTGAGTGTTCGAGTCGCTGTTATACCAAGCTCGACCGATATCTAAAAAGGCCGCCCCTCCCACTTTAAACAGCTGTAGTAAGTCATATTCCCAGTAATAGCGCTTTTCTAAACTGACTAAAAAACTCCGATCCCCATGTTGAAATTCCATAGGATAGCCACGAAGTCCAGTTTCGCCCCCTAGGGTGAGCTGTTTATCATTAGTGAGGTTTTTTGCGTATTGCAGCCTTGCTTTTACATACCAAGATTGATCAATACTGGTATTTAAATAATATTGAATTTGGCTAGTAGTGAGCAGGTTTTCGAGCTGTTTTTTCTCGTTATTCCAATAGCCTTGAATATCTGCATGAAAACGCCAAAGGGTATGGTTAGTGCTAAAATGGGCTTTGTTAAAATTAAACGAGTACACAGCGCGGCTATCGTCGTTACTTATTGATTCATCGGAGTAGCCCAGGGTGGCTTTGATATTCCAGCCTAAATTTAAATCCTCAGTACGATAAATACTGTCAAAGTTACGTACTTTTATAAAGTTATCTTCAAACCAGTGGCCGCTTACATAAGGATAACTAAGCTGCCTATTTTCAGCTAGCGGCACAGTCGTTTCATCGATGCTTTTAAATGTTTGTTGCTCATCGATATAACCTAGGCTCAAGCGCTGTGTCCAGTTATGGCTAAGGGCTTTAGAGTGACCAAAAAATACCTGATTTAGATCGGTGGTCTGTTCAAACTCACTAAATTTATCGCCCCTAAGGTACAGGGCCTCTTCTCGCTGGGTAGAGTAACTCAGGGCGCCATAACTATAGGGCGTATCGATGGCATAAAACGGGTAGGTTAGTTCAACTAAATGACTTTTGCCGTCGCTGTTGTCGGCATACTCTAAACGCCCTCGGTAGCGAGTTGATAAGATATTAGGATCATCGTAAACAAATAAATAACCATTTCGGTCACTGTCTGTTTTACGTGCAAACGATAACCGTTTGCCCCAACCAAATAAGTTAGATTCGCGAAAACCAATACTTGATTTATTTTCACCACCACTACGGCTAAAACTAAGTTCGGGCAGTAAAGTCCATAAGTCTCGAGTAATTACTGTTACATCAATATTTCCATCACAATTTTCGTCAGCAATAATTTGTGCGTCATATAAATAGTTTTGTTTACGCAGTAGCCGTTCAGATTCAGCCAAGGTTTTTTGATTAAAAGTATCACCCGCTTTAAACAATAAAATGCTTTTAATAACCTCAGGCTCAGTTTGTATATGTGCACGATTAGCAAAGCGAAACAGTGCGTTGTTTTCAGCTTCGAGTTCGGTATTAAAAACATTAAGTTGTTTAAGATTAATTGAGGCAATTTTAGCGTTACTATTTATCGTAAGCGGTGGAGGTTGAGACTCGATTTGTCGACGCAAGTTAATTTCAGAAGTTTTCAATGAATCGTCATTTTGGCAGCTTTGGGCTAGTGGCGTTTCTTGCGCGCAAACGCTGAGCATAAACATACTCGAAATAGAAAGGCTAAAACAACTACGTGCAATCCATTTTCTATTTAGCATTGACCCTCTTTAGCGCTATTTTGCAAAATAAAAACACTTACTCTTAGCCTACATCATTGTTATTGATATGTAAGTAAAAGACAGATTTAGTTTTATTTTTATAGCGATTATAAGGTATTAGCTATGCATTTAAGTTAAATAAAATGTTAACGCTGCCAATAGGTTGTCGGCATCTTGCCCTTCACCATTAATCCACACACTTTGGCTGTAATGCTCAAAATTTAAATTAAATGTGTGGTTAGCATAGTTAAAACGCAGTTGATGACGATCTGCCCCAGCGGCATACTCATTAATGCTAATTTCATCGCTGTGCAAAAATAACGTTCCCCACAATTCAAAGTCTTCATCGTGCGGCAGCTCTGTCGGTTTAATAATAATACATTGATGTGTGTGATCGTATTCAAGTTCGGTCATAAGGGGCTTATTGCGTTGCTAGGTAATGTCGAATTGCGGTTAAAAACTCACCGCCATACTTGTTTAATTTAGTAAAACCAACCCCCGACACTTTTAAAAATTCACTGTCGTTAGTGGGCATAAGCTGCGCCATTTCGGCTAGCGTTTTATCGTTAAATACTACATAAGGCGGCACATCATCGGCATCGGCTAACTCTTTACGCAATGCACGCAGGCGAGCGAATAGTTTTTTATCGTAATTAAACTGCGCTAACTTATCCTGATAAACGTGTTTAGCTTGTAAGCGAGGCTCGGCCAATTGCAGCGCATATTCACCTTTTAAAATAGCGCGTGCAGCTTCCGTTAAACGCAATGAAGCGCCTTGGGTTATATCTTGGCTTAATAGCCCTTGATGAATAAGTTGGCGTAAAATACTAAGCCAAAATTCACTGCTTTTATCTTTACCTATGCCATAGGTACTAAGTTCATGATGATTGTTATCACGAATGCGGCTAGTATTCGCGCCGCGTAATAACTCTACAATGTAACCCAATCCAAATCGTTGTTGCGCGCGATACACACATGAAAGCGCTTGCTGTGCGACTAATGTGCCATCAAAACTTTTAGGTGGATTTAAGCAAATGTCACAGTTCCCACAGGGCTCGCGTTGGTACTCACTGAAGTAGTTCAATAATATTTGACGACGACACGTTTGTGCTTCGGCAAAGCTGGCCATGGCATTAAAGCGCTGCTCTTCTACGCGGCGGCGTTGTTCATCGTCAATATCTTCAAAAAAGCGTCTAACTCGGCCTATATCGGCAGGGTCAAAATACATGATGGCCTCTGCAGCCAGCCCATCTCGTCCAGCACGGCCTGTTTCTTGGTAATAAGCTTCAATACTTTTTGGAATGTCGTAATGCAGAACAAAGCGTACGTTAGGCTTGTTAATTCCCATACCAAAGGCAACGGTGGCAACCACAATTTGAATATCGTCACGGGCAAATCCGGTTTGCACAAACTGACGTTGCTCGTTACTCATTCCCGCATGGTAAGCGGCAGCATTAAGGCCTGCATCAGCAAGCTTTTCAGCTATATCATCAACACGCTTACGACTGGTGCAATAAATAATACCACTTTGATTTTTTTGCTCTTTTAAATAACGCAGTAATTGCACCATAGGTTTAAATTTTTCTTCTATGGTGTAACGAATATTAGGGCGATCAAAACTGCCGGTATGAATGTAGGGCTGTTGTAGCTTGAGTTGCTCAACAATATCAAAGCGAGTCGCTTTATCGGCAGTGGCAGTGAGTGCCATCATAGGCACATGTGCAAAGCGTTGTTTAAGCTCATTTAAACGAAAATAATGCGGTCTAAAATCGTGACCCCAATGAGAAACACAGTGTGCTTCATCAATAGCAAACAAGCTAACATTCAAATGAGAGAGCCGTTCTAAAAAATCGCGTTGTAGCACTTTTTCAGGAGCTACATAAAGTAGCTTTATCAGCCCTTGATGCAGTTGCTGATACACTAATTGTTGTTCTTCGCGAGCTAGGCTGTTATTGACATAAGCGGCCTTAACTCCCAGTGCTTGTAACTGGGTGACTTGATCTTGCATTAAAGAGATCAGCGGAGAAATAACAATGGTGACTCCCTCTAATACCAACGCGGGTATTTGGTAACACACCGATTTACCACCACCGGTGGGCAGTAATACTAATGAATCTTGGCCATTTATGGCGGCATCAATTACTGCACTTTGACCGTCGCGAAATTCACTGTAACCAAACACTTGTTTGAGTACAGTTTCGGGTTTACGCACAAGCGTATTAGGAGAAGGAGTTAGTGTATTCATCGGCGCTATTTTAGTGGTTTTTTATCAGGATGTCTTTAGCTTTCATTACTTGGTACACACATCTGTAGTGATAAACTAAAATCTGCAGGGGGTTACAATAGCCTCAAGCTGTGCTTTACTCATCGTACCACTAAAAACATAGAGAATAATAATGAATAAAGAAATGTTGATCGATCAAGTTGGGGCGCTGTTTGTTAATAACATGCCCTTTAACCAGTTTTTAAAAATAGCAGTAGAGTCACTTAGTACTGAACAAGCTAAAATATCATTTCCTTGGCAAGACGTATTAATTGGTAATCCGGCGCAAAAGATTCTTCACGGTGGAGTGATTTCTGCGGTGCTCGACAATGTAGGCGGAATGCTTGCTGCAGCAAGTGTAATAGGAAAACTAGACGATGCCGACTTACCCAGTGTGCATAAAAAGTTAGCAACACTAGGCACCATAGATTTACGTACTGATTATTTACGCCCAGGTAAAGGGGAGGTATTTATTGCCAGCGCCACACTTATTCGCTCAGGAAATAAAGTGTGCGTGTGCCGGATGGAGTTACATAACGAGCAGTCGGTACAAATAGCGTTTGGAACGGGCACGTATTTAGTTGGCTAAAAAGTGAGAGGGGGTTAAACTTACGGCCTTTTAAATCATCAAGTGGTTACTATGTCGATTGATACCGAGCAGCGAAAGGGCGCCATTTTTGCCTGCCTCGCCTTTTTTATGTGGGGCCTAGCACCCATTTATTTTAAGATGATCCAACATGTATCAGCATTTGAAATTTTAATGCATCGTGTTATTTGGTCTGTGATGTTTCTTATTTTAGTGGTGAGTGTGCTCAACTACTGGGATAAAATTAAACGCATTTTAATCCAACCTAAATTAATTCTGATGCTAGTTGTTACCTCGACCTTATTGGGGTTTAACTGGGGGTTGTTTATATGGGCTATTAATAACAACCACATGCTAGATGCCAGCTTAGGCTACTATATCAATCCTTTGTTAAATGTATTACTTGGTATGGTGTTTTTAAACGAGCGGTTACGTAAGTTGCAAGGAGCTGCTGTTGCCTTGGCTTTTACAGGTGTTTTATTACAGTTAATTAGTTTTGGTTCATTTCCGATTGTGGCATTTTCGTTAGCGACTTCTTTTGCGTTATATGGCCTATTACGTAAAAAACTACAGGTTGATGCCCTGCCTGGGATTTTAATTGAGGCATTAATATTATTACCGGTGGCACTGACCTATTGGTGGTTAATGGTGCCGACTGAAACGTCTAATTTACCAGCGAATGATTGGCTAACTAATGCGCTATTAGTAAGTGCAGGTATAGTGACTACGCTACCATTGCTGTGTTTTACCGGCGCGGCTAAGCGATTGCAATACACAACGCTTGGGTTTTTTCAGTACATAGGGCCTAGCTTAATGTTTATTTTAGCAGTGGTGTTTTATGGTGAAGTGTTTGATGCTGAGCGTGTAATTACCTTTGCGTGTATTTGGAGTGCACTGGCTATTTTTAGTTGGGATTCATACCATCAGTCGCGTAAACGCAGAAAAGCAGCCATTGTCGCCTCAGGTGTGGTTTAGTTAAACTAAACCACTTTATTACGCCCCGACTCTTTAGCTTTGTAGAGCTTTAAGTCGGCTTGCTTTAATAGTTCGTCAATTTGATAGGTTTCACTATGGCTGAAGCCTATCGACAGCGTAAACTTGATTTGTGCTTGGCTAAACTCATGGCTATTAAGCTCAATAAATAATCGAAAGCTTTCTAGTCGTTTTAGCGCTTCTTGTTCGGTCAGTTCAGTAAAAAATACCGCAAATTCTTCTCCGCCTAAACGGGCAACCAATTGGTTTTCAAAATATTTATTAAAGCATACCGCCAGCCCTTTAAGCACTTCATCTCCGGCATCATGGCCATAGGTATCATTAATAGCTTTAAAATGGTCAATATCAAGCATAGCTAACATGACTGGTGCTTTTGCTTTTTTAAACTGCTTTAATGACTTATTAGCCTCTTCAAAAAAGTAACGGCGATTAGGGAGTTTAGTTAAATAGTCAGTATTGGCTTGGCGCTTTATAGTTTCGATATGCTCTAGCATATCGACGTTTTGGCTTAACCTGCAGTAAAATTCTTCACTATTAAAAGGTTTATACAAGTAGTCATTTGCCCCATTTTTTAAAAATAAGGCAGACAAATTAGACGATGTAGCGCCTGAGATACCAATAATGGCTTTTTCGTCATTACTATAAATGCGCCTAATTTCATTACACAGTTCAATACCGTCCATATTAGGCATTTCTTTGTCGGTAATAATCACAGAAATATCGGGGGTGTTTTCAAGCTCTTTAAGCGCCTCTAGGCCATCGGCTGCTTGTAATATTTGATATTTATGACGTGTTAATAAATTACAAATATATTGGCGTGTTGACGCAGAGTCATCAACAACCAATACTTTTACATGCTTATTACGGGGCAGGCGGTAAAGCTGCTTTTCTAAATACTCGTAGGCTTGTTTATTGCCTTTGATGATGTAATCAATAATGGGGTATTTTTCAACGGTGTCACGGGTATGCTTATCGATATTGCCTGTCATCACTATGGTGGGAATATCTGCTGCAACGGTGCATGGAACCGCTTCACCTTGTGGCGCGTCAGGTAATATAAAGTCGACCACTGCGCAAAAATAATGGTGCTTACTTATAAGCTCTTTAGTCTCAGCCAAGGATTGAGCAATATCAACCTCGTAGCCGACTTTTTGCGCGATATGCTTTTGCACTCGCGCAATAGTCGGAGTGTCTTCAACAATAAGTATTCTGTGCGTCACGTAACAGCCTTGTTTAAATTTTGCAAAAGTGTTTGCTTATACAAGTTGTAACTGCTAAAACGCCAAAAAGCAACTATTGTAGTGACTTATAGATTGTCTGCCTCAGAATAATAATCTTGGCTTATTGGTGTTGGCCCTGAAATTTTTGAGCGTCCAAATAATGTATGGAATTTTGTTTTGCAGGTTGTTAACTTTAAATATTTAACCCATGCTCGCTCAATTGGGTTACTTGGCTCTATTATGCCACTGACAGCATTTACAAATTGTTGCTGATGTTCGTTTTGTGGCTCAACTGTTTTATTATATAGGCTTTTTAAAACAACACCGTGCTGTTCTAAAATACTTGCCTCTAACAGGGTAAAGTGTCCGCTGCGGCTAAATCCGCGTGGAAAGTTTTGGTCATCATAAAATTGACGTTGACTTACGAATGCTTGACGAAGTAGTGAAATATCATTGCTCATAGCTGTACCCTCATACCAATTATTAGCTGGAGTATGGGACATAATCGCTATTTTTTTAAACAAAAAATTTTTATCGTGAGGATAAAAAATTGGACATAGATTTATTAAAAACATTTGTTGAAGTGGTGCGTACTCGCCATTTTGGTAAAGCGGCAGAAAACCTATACATAACGCAGTCTGCGGTGAGTTTTAGAATTCGCCAATTAGAGCAGGGCTTAGGCGTAAATTTATTTATTCGTCAGCGTAATAATATTCAACTCACCGCACCAGGTGAGCGCTTGTTACCGCATGCGCAAATGATTATTACCGGGATGCAAAGAGCCAAAGTGGATGTTGCACTTGCAGATAATATGCATAAGCAAATTAGTTTAGCAGGTACGCCTAATATTTGGGATGCATTTTTACAGTTTGGTATTACAAATATTGTATCGGCTATGCCTGGTGTATCGCTGGTGGCAGAAGTGAAGGCGCAACAAGAAAGTACTCGCTTATTGTTGGAGCGCACACTTGATTTAGCCATTTTGTTTGATCCCCCTAAAGTTGATGAACTTGTGGTTGAACGTATTTGTGAACTGCCTATTATTCCGGTGAGTGGTTACGATACGGCAACCAGTGATAACTTTTTTGATAATCAATATGTGTATGTTGATTGGGGAACCACGTTTTCTCTTTGGCATGCGCGTCAGTTTACCGGTAAAACACCGCCTTATTTTAGAACCAGTACAGGACGAATTGCGCTTGATTTAATACTGCAATGTGGCGGCAGTGCGTTTATTCCACAGGTATTAGTTAAAGATCATTTAGAAAAAGGCGAACTTTTTCATGTTAAAGGGGTAGAAAATACTTCAAGAGATGTATTTGTTGCCTATCATAGAGATAACGAACAGAAAGACTTGATAGAAACCTTGGTTAATTTGCTGTCGCGAATGACACCGAGTTTATTGAAACAAAGTAGGTAGTCAGTAGGCAGTTTATTTTACATGTTATTTTGATTTCAGATTTAATGCAGTTTTATTAACTTAAAAAGACAAAAATGTGTCCTTTGTAATATTTTTGTCATTTAGTAGTGACACACTGCCGCTGTTTTAAAAATTAGTCTCTTGTGATTATCGAGGAAATAACATGAAATTTGCAAAATCGAGCTTATGCTTAGCCCTACTTAGTGGTTTATCTTTTAATGCACTTGCAGAGGTAGATATTTACGGTAAAGCAAATGTAACCGTTCAATCATCTGATGATGGTGAAGGGTCTTTCACTGAAATTAAAAGTAATGCATCTCGCTTTGGCCTAAAAGGATCTGAAAAGATTACTGATGGATTAGAAGCAGTTTATAAGTTTGAGTTTCAAGTTGATGTATCTGATGCTGACTCGAAAGGTGATAATGACGACAATATTTCTGCACGTAACCAGTATGTAGGTTTAAAAGGTGCCTATGGTCAAGTTGTTGTGGGTCGTAACGATACAGCGCTTAAACAATCACAAGGTAAGTTAGATTTATTTAATGACCTTGAAGGCGATATTAAAAATGTTTTTAAAGGTGAAAACCGCTTAGGTGATTCGATCACTTATACATCTAAAAGCTACGAAGGCTTTAAAGTACTTGCTACATTTATTGCCGAAGACGATGTAGATGCAGATAACGGTTATTCAATGGCAGTGACCTACGGTGACTCAGCACTTAAAAAGAGCGCAGTATATGCTGCCATTGCTGCTGATAGCGAAGTCAATGGTTACGATGTAGTGCGTGCAACAGTTCAAGGTAAAATTGAAGATTTTAGAGTTGGCGCTATGTACCAAACACAAGAAAAAGTAGATGGCAGCGCTGAGGCTGACGGTTACTTAGTGAATGCAGCTTACCTTATGGGTAGCAACACTTTCAAAATGCAATACCAAACAATGGATTTTGATGACAGCGATGATAAAAGCGCGATGTCGGTAGGTGTTGACCATAAGCTAAACAAAAACCTTAAAATATTTGGTTTTTACTCAAGCTTTGATATGGACAACAACGTTGACCAAGATTACCTAGGTTTAGGTATGGAATATAAGTTTTAACTAAACCTTAGTTAAAACACTCCCTTTTAACCGCACTCAGTTGAGTGCGGTTTTTTTGCTTTAAATTATTTACTTATCTGCGCATAATAGCCAAGCATTTGGAATGAGGTGGAACTCCTCAACTATTCCCGTAATTGTGATCAGTTTTACTGTAAGTCAAATACAAATGCCTTAAAACTTCATATAACGAGCGGGTTAACTCATTTTCTTTTTGGTACATATTAGTACTGAGTGTGGGTGTTTCCCTGCCTAGGATAATTTTTTGCACACTCACACCTCTTTAAACTTACCGCTTTTAACCGTTAACAACGTTTCTTGGCGAGTGAACAATACATTAATTCTTAAGCACATTAATGTGAGCATTGAGCGTGGTAAATTTATTGGTTTAATTGGCCCTAATGGGGCAGGAAAGTCGAGTTTACTGCGGTGCTTATATCGATTTAATCAGCCATCAGCAGGCGACATTAAATTTAACGATACCGATATTTGGCAGCTAAAAAGCGAAGACTATGCCAAGCAAGTTGCGGTAGTGCTACAAGAAACACCGTCGCAATTTAATCTCTCGTTATTCGATGTTGTAGCTCTAGGGCTTACTCCGCATAAAACGCTATTTAGCTCGACCACCCAAGCAGATAAACAAAAAATAGCGCAGGCTATTAGTCGTGTTGGGCTTGAATCTCATAGCAATCAGTCATTTGACTCACTATCTGGCGGTGAAAAGCAACGAGCGCTTATTGCCAGAGCGATTGTGCAGCAACCACAGCTACTCATTATGGATGAACCCACAAGCCACCTTGACGTTAAATATCAAATTCAATTAATGGAGCTGGCTAAATCTTTGGGCATTACTGTGTTTGCTTCATTTCATGATTTAAATTTAGCGGCAGCTATGTGCGATGAATTAGTGGTTATTAAAAACGGAGAAATCGCTAGCGCGGGAAAGCCTAATAAGGTGATTACCGAGCAAATGCTTGATGAGGTTTTTGGTGTTTGCGCGCAAGTTAGTACTCACCCTCAAACGGCGTCCAATGGTGAGTCTATTCCCCATATTACCTATTATTATGGATACCAATAACATGACGATTATGTCTAACCATGGTGTGGCGTTAATTATTGCACTGTTATGCGCTGTATTTAGTTTATTTGTGGCATTGAGCTTTGGTGCTGCCCCTACCTCGCTCGCAGATGTATACCATAGCTTAACTTTTTCAAGCGAGGCCTCATTTACCAGCCGCATTATTATTGAATTAAGAATGCCACGTACGTTACTGGCTTTTTTGGCCGGCAGCGGTTTAGCGATTGCTGGATTGATATTACAAACAGTTACTCGTAATCCATTGGCTGACCCTTATTTGTTTGGTATTTCGTCGGGAGCATCATTAGGAGTCGTAGTATTAATGGCTTTTGTTGGAATAGGCGCAGGCATTGCGCTATCAGCAGCAGCCTTAATTGGCAGTTTAGTAGCAATGGGGTTATTAATTTTAATTGCTGGCAGTCAACGCAACGCCCAAGTTGAGTCGATGTTATTGGCTGGGGTGGCCTTATCATTTTTATTTAGCGCCTTTACCAGTTTGTTACTTTATTGGAGCGAACCACAGGCCGTCGCGGCTATTATATTTTGGACTTTGGGAAGTTTTGCTAGGGCGCAATGGCCGTCACTGTTATTACCTGCCTTGGTCATCATTACATGTACAGTCATTATGTTAGGTTTTAGACGTCAACTTAATGCTATGTTGTTAGGTGATGAAAGCGCAACAACGCTTGGTGTTCGGGTGCATCGCTTTCGAATTTTAATGCTTATTTTAAGCTCATTGATCACTGCCGTATTGGTTGCTATGTGTGGCGGAATTGGCTTTGTTGGCTTAATGGTGCCGCACATAGTGCGCTTTTTTATCTCTCAAGGCAGTAGTGTTGGATTGTTAATGACCGGATTAGTCGGGGGTATATTTATGGTATGGGTCGATGTACTGGCACGTTCATTACTCGCTAACCAAGAGCTGCCAATAGGGGTGATCACGGCGGCCATTGGTAGTCTATTCTTTTTAAGTATCTTGTATTTTCGTAAGCGCCAGCTGGTGGGTAAATAATGAAAACATTAATGGTACAAGGTACCACCTCCGATGCGGGTAAAAGCACCTTAGTGGCAGCACTTTGCAGAGTGTTTGCTAACCAAGGGGTTAATGTTGCACCGTTTAAACCACAAAATATGGCGCTCAATAGTGCCGTAACGCACGATGGTGGCGAAATTGGCAGAGCCCAAGCATTACAAGCCATAGCCGCAAAAGTTGAACCTGAAATCGACTTTAACCCTATATTACTCAAACCCAATAGTGATACCGGCGCACAAGTTATTATTCATGGTAGAGCTATCAGCAATATGGAAGCCGATGCTTACCATGACTACAAAAAAGTGGCTATGGATGCAGTATTAACCTCGCATAAGCGTTTAGCTAAACGCTTTGATTTATTACTGGTAGAAGGGGCTGGCAGCCCAGCCGAAATTAATTTACGCGCAAACGATATTGCAAATATGGGTTACGCCGAGCAAGTGGATTGCCCTGTTATTATTATTGCCGATATTGATAAAGGAGGAGTATTTGCGCACTTAGTCGGGACTTTGGCGTTATTAAGCGAGTCTGAGCAAGTACGAGTAAAAGGCTTTGTGATTAACCGTTTTCGTGGTGATATTAGTTTATTACAAGGTGGGCTAGATTGGCTCGAGGAGTACACCGGTAAACCTGTATTAGGGGTATTACCTTACTTGCATGATTTAGCACTTGATGCAGAAGATGCTGTGGCAATAGATAATAATGTGGCCGATGCCAGTATAAATATTGCTGTACTGTTAGTGCCACATATTAGTAACCATACCGATTTTGATGCTCTGCGATTACACCCGAATATAAATATAACCTATGTGCGCCATACACAAGCAATTCCTGCTGTTGATTTAATTATTGTACCTGGCAGTAAAAATGTACTCAGCGATCTCGCGTTTTTAAAAAATGAAGGCTGGGATCAGCAAATTAAGCGCCATCTACGTTATGGTGGCAAAGTATTGGGTATTTGCGGCGGTATGCAAATGCTAGGTAATACTATCAGTGATCCAAATGGGGTGGAGTCATCGTTGGGGCAAGTGACGGGTTTAGCGCTTAGCGATTTTGATACCATTTTAGGTGGGCAAAAAGTGTTAAGCCGAGTGAGCGCAGTACTTAATTTAAATGAGCAACAGGTTGCTTGTCAGGGTTACGAAATACATGCTGGGATCAGTAAAGGTCAAGCGCTCAACAAACCACTTATTCGCTTTAATAAACACCCAAATGGCTTTGAAACTGATGGTTTTATTAGTGATGATAATGCTATTGCTGGTACTTATTTACATGGCTTGTTTGACAACGCAGCTGCTACAGAACTGCTATTAAAGTGGCTAAAACCAGACTGTGAAATTAGTGGTATCAGCATCAATGAGCATCGCGAGCGCCAGCTAGAACGTCTCGCTGAAATGTGCCAAACACATTTAAATATTGAACAAATTATTAAAATTTATCAAGGACATAACAATGACTGAATCAACTAACGACAAGCACCAACAGCGCCAACAAAAAGTAAAAGAACAGGTTGATGCGCGAGTAGCCGCAGCGCAACGAGAAAAAGGCATTTTTCAGGTTATTACTGGTAACGGTAAAGGCAAATCAACCTCTGGTTTTGGTGTGGTTGCACGCTGTGTTGGGCACGGCAAAAAAGCTGCGGTATGTCAGTTTATTAAAGGCACATGGGAGTGTGGTGAGCGTAATTTACTGCAAGGTGCTGGGGTTGAATTTGCTGTTATGAACACCGGGTTTACGTGGGATACGCAAAATAAAGAGGCCGATACCGCGGCAGCGCAAGCAACATGGCAAGAGTCAAAGCGGATGCTAAGCGACAGCAGTATCGATGTGGTATTACTCGATGAACTCACCTATATGGTGACCTATGGTTATATCGACCTTGAAGAAGTGGTTGTTGCTGTAAATAATAGACCGCCTATGCAATCGGTAATTATTACTGGTCGTGCTGCGCATCGCACCTTAATAGAGCTTGCCGATACGGTAAGTGAAGTACGTAATGTAAAACATGCGTTTGAGTCGGGCGTAAAAGCATTGAAAGGCTTTGATTACTAATGTTAAAGCGTATTGTTTTTGGGCTGTTATTGTTTGCTGTTAATGTACCTCAAGCCCTAGCTGACAAGCCGCTTCGTATAGTGGCTTTAGCACCACACATAGTTGAAAATTTATATGCTATTGGTGCTGGTGATTTAATAGTGGGCACGCTGGATTACGCAGATTACCCGCAAGAGGCGACTAAAATTGAGCGTATTGGTGGCTACAATGGCATTTCTATTGAAAAGTTACTCATGCTAAAACCTGACATGGTGATTGCGTGGAAAAGTGGTAATCAGGCTGAAGATTTAGCACAAATAAAGCGTTTAGGAATTGAATTATATTTAAGTGATCCACGTTCTATTGAAGGGGTTGCCTCGGAAATACTAAAACTAGGTCAAATAACGGGCCATATTGAGCAAAGTAAACAAGTAGCCGAGACATTTACAGCCAAACTCAACGCAATTAAAGTTACCCAGAAAGATAAAACCACGCTTACGGGGTTTTATCAGTTGTGGCCTGAGCCTATGATGACTGTATCAAAAAATACATGGATCAATCAGTTAATCGAAACGTGCCAAGTAACCAATGTATTTGCAAACAGCGACACAGATTACCCACAAATTAGCATCGAAAACGTGATAGTTACTAAGCCACAAGTTATTATTATTCCCGATGAAAAATCAAAAAGGGTAATGCCTACGGTAAATTGGCAGCAGTGGCCTGAAATTCCTGCGGTAAAGTATGAGCAGTTTATTAGCGTCAATGCTGATTTATTACATCGGTTTACCCCCAGAATGTTGGATGGATTAGCGCAGATGTGTGACAAAGTAGATATATCTAGAGAATTTATTAAGAGTCAATTATGAGCAACTGGTCATCTTTTTTAAACCATGAACTTAGCCAAACATATATGCAGCAAACCCTTGAATATATTGCGAATAAACGAGCCGAAGGCACTGCTGTATATCCGCCAAAATCACAGGTGTTTAGCGCATTTGATGCAACTCCACTTAGCGACATTAAAGTGGTTATATTAGGTCAAGACCCTTACCATGGAGAAGGGCAAGCGCATGGTTTGTGTTTTTCAGTATTGCCTGAGGTTAAAAAGCTCCCGCCTTCGCTTAAAAACATTTATAAAGAGTTAGTAACTGATATTAATGGCTTTACCACGCCAGAACACGGCTATTTACAAGGCTGGGCAGAGCAAGGTGTATTTTTACTCAATACTGTATTAACCGTAGAGCAAGGGCAAGTCCATTCCCATAAACACTTAGGTTGGGAGCAATTTACCGATAACGTGATTGCTCATATAAATGAACACTGCCAAGGTGTGGTGTTTATTTTATGGGGCGCACATGCACAAAAAAAAGGTAAAAGTATTGATCGCCAGCGCCATCATGTATTGGCAGGGCCTCATCCTTCGCCGCTTTCAGCGCATCGCGGCTTTTTTGGTTGCCAGCACTTTTCCAAAACCAATGAACTGTTAATAGGGCAAGGGGCGCAGCCCATTAATTGGCAGGTATAGGGTAATAGGCATTAAAAAAGGCTTTCATTTATGAAAGCCTTTTTAGTTGCTTATGTTGGTTAAAACTCTAACTCATCAATAGCAACACTATCTGCAAAATAGTCAAGCTCCAGTAGTTCTTTGCGCAAACGTTGCTTATCTTTTATTGCTTCTATTTCGCGCCATTTTCTTTTTTTATTTTTTTGAGAGGTTTTTTTCGATGTATCAGAATCTTCTAATATCTCTATTATTTCGTTTAGGCTATCCATTGATTATCTCCTATTGACCACTTTTTGAACCTCGGCAGTATCTATACCACAGCTATTAATAAAATAGAATATAAATGTGACGAAACTGTTACTAACGGGTGGTATTTTGATGAAGATCAATGAGAACTGCACTTAAATGGGGACAAGGCGAGTATTTAAAATAAAATTGCAGGTATAAAAAAACGCCGCAATAAGCGACGTTTTTAAACTCTTAAAACAGCGGTTAGTTACATCGCTTTAAAGCGTGCTTCTAATTGTTCCTGTGCATCTGCAAATGAGCGAATACCTTCAGCGAGTTTTTCAGTCGCCATGGCATCTTGGTTATGTAACCAACGGAACTGTGTTTCGCTAAGTGGCTCAGGTTTTGGCTCTTTAGTAATATCACTTGCTAGCAAGTATTCTTCAGCACCTTCTAAATTACCCAAATCTTCTAAAAGATTAGGGCTAATTGTTAGCTTATCGCATCCTGTAAGTGCAATAATTTCACCGGTATTACGAAAGCTTGCGCCCATAACTACGGTTTTGTAGTCGTGACGTTTGTAAAACTCAAAAATGCTACGTACAGATTGCACACCCGGATCTTGAAGCGGATCGGTTGGTTTTTCCATACCGTTTGCCACGTGCCAATCTAAAATACGGCCAACAAATGGAGAGATTAAAAATACGTTTGCATCAGCACAGGCGCGCGCTTGGGCATCGCTGAATAATAAAGTAAGGTTACACTTAGTGCCTTCTTTTTCTAATTGCTCAGCCGCTTTAATACCTTCCCATGTTGACGCTATTTTAATTAAAATTTTGTCTTTGCTTACGCCTTCTTTTTCGTAAAGGCTCAATAGCGTGTGTGCTTTATTAATTGTTGCTTGGGTGTCAAATGATAAACGTGCATCAACTTCGGTAGAAATATAACCCGGTACAATTTCACTAATTTCTTTTCCAAGTAATACAGCAAAATAATCACAAGCCAGCTCTAGCTGTTTTGCAGGCTGCTGCTCTGTTTCTTTTGCATACTGCCATGCTTTATCTAGATAAGGTTTGTAAGCTTCAATCTCGCTCGCTTTTAAAAGTAGCGATGGATTGGTAGTCGCATCTTCAGGTTGATGTTTTTTTATGGCTTCTATATCGCCCGTGTCGGCCACGATAGAAGAATGTTGTTTAAGCCTTTGTAGAGCGCTAGTCATTTGCTTTTCCTCATTCCAAGCAAGTTAAAAGAAAATCTAAACTACCTTAATATAGCTATACTGCAACAGTGTGACAATGCTTGATAGGTCTTATGTCCTTATCAATAAAAAAACGGTAACGGTTGAGTTTTAGGTAGGATAATTTTAAACAAAACGTGCTTTTCGTTTCATTTAATGTTGAAATTGACATTAAATAATTTACAAGTCAATAGCTAACTATGATCACTGTTATTTCACCAGCAAAGAATCTTGATTACGACACGCCACCCGCAACAGATAAGTTCACTCAACCTGAATTACTTGAGCACAGCGAAGTGCTCATGAAAGTATGCCGTGAACTAACTCCTGCGCAAATTGGCAGTTTAATGAAAATTAGCGATAAACTCGCAGGCCTCAACGCAGCGCGTTTCAGTGAGTGGGCACAACCATTCACTACCGATAATGCTAAACAGGCCGTGCTTGCCTTTAACGGCGATGTATACGGCGGGTTAGATGCTAATACCCTCACTACTAAGCAGCTTGATTACGCTCAAGACCATTTACGTATACTTTCGGGATTATACGGAGTATTAAAGCCGCTTGATTTAATGCAGGCTTATCGGTTAGAAATGGGTACAAAACTTGAAAATAGCCGGGGTAAAAACTTATATGAGTTTTGGGGCAGTGTTATTGCTAATAAACTTAACGACGTATTAGCGGCACAAGATGCACAATACTTAGTAAATCTAGCCTCTAACGAATACTTTAAAGCAGTAGATAAAAAAACGCTGAACGCACACATTATTACACCACACTTTAAAGACTGTAAAAACGGCCAATATAAAGTGATTAGCTTTTACGCTAAAAAAGCGCGCGGCATGATGGCACGCTACATCATTGAAAATCAAGTGACTCAATTAAGCCAACTCAAAGAGTTTACTGTGGCCGGCTATTACTTTAGCTCAGAAGCAACCACTAAAGAACTTGAACCGGTATTTTTGCGCGAAGAGCAAAGCTAAATTTAGCGCTATTTGCAGCTAAACACATACCCAAAAAGCTATGCATTGCATGGCTTTTTTTATACTGGCGCTATTTTTGCAAACCTTAGGTTATTAATAGAAACTAAGGTATAAAATAAATGCTCTCAATTCCCTCAATTACAGAAGCCGAAAAACTAATAGAAGAGAAGCTCGGCGGTTGGTTTGATGTTGTTATAAGTCATATCCCTAACTTTATAGTCGCGGTGATTATTGCGATTATATTTTCATTTATTGCCCGCCTTGCAGGCAAAGGAATGAAAAAAGTATTGCGTCGCTCGCTCGATTCTACTCAAATTGCTGACTTAATGGCCTCCATTTTTAAAGTTATTGTACTGAGTGTGGGGGTCTTTATTGCCCTTGATTTTATGGGCTTAAAAAGTACCGTTACGTCACTGCTTGCGGGTGCAGGTATTGTTGGTCTTGCCATTGGTTTTGCTTTTCAAGATATGACCGAAAACCTAATTGCGGGTATTGCTATGGGTATTCGTAAACCGTTCAAAGCGGGTGATGTTATCGAGACCGATAACGTATTTGGTTCAGTGCATTCAATAAACTTGCGCAACACACTAATAGAGAGCTTTTACGGGCAGTTGATACTGGTTCCTAATAAAATACTATTTAGAAATGTACTGCGTAATTACAGCACCTTAGGAGTAAGACGAATAGAAGTGCCGGTGGGTATTTCTTACGCTGACGACATAGAAAAAGCCAGTGAGGTCATCGTCGACAAAATTAACCAATTTGACTTTGTGATCCGCAAAAATGAAACCGCTGTTTATGCCGAAGGCTTTGGTGATAGCAGTATAAACTTGTTAGTGTGGTTTTGGATCAAATACCCCGGTGAGCCTGATTTTATGACTGTGCGTCACAAAGGAGTTGTGGCCGTAAAGCAAGCACTTGATGCCGCTGATATAAGTATTCCGTTTCCTATTCGTACCCTTGATTTTGGTATTAAGGGCGGTGAAAAACTCGATGCCATGATAAGCGATAAAATAAATCAGCAGTCAGCAAATAAAGAGGGTGACAATAATACTGATGCAAGCCAAGGTGAGTAAATAATTTAAAACCCCGAAGGTAAAAGCATTGGGAAATAGTTACTGACTATCAGCGCGTTTTTACAAATTAAAACGCGCTTTTTATAATAAATAATATAAGGGTCTGTTGACCTTTGCGGATTAAAATTAGTTCAAACTAAGAGCTATTTAATCGTGACGCGAGGTTTGTTGCCTAGTGGGCTCGATAACTGCTCCTGCGTTATTCTACGGCTTACATCCATGTAAGAATAAGTAAAAACCGAGCAAAGCTTCCGTGTCCAGCTCACACTCCTTACCACCATTCATATAGACAACAAAGAGTAAATGTCCCTGGGCAGAACCTTTGGCTAAATACCAAACAGACTGCTGCAAATTCAACCTTGAAAGAACAACAGACCCAATTGATAACCTGAAGTAATTAAAGCCTTGCGCTAACTGCCTTAAAAACGCCTCAATTAGAAAACTATATCGATAAGGTTTCTCATCTCAAAATAGATTATTTAATCAACCGAACTAGAGCACAAGCTTGATGTAAGCGCTTTATAATAAGTGTTTATAAACAAAGGTTTCAAAAGTATAAGCAGCTGCAATGAGCGTCGCGATTGGTGCGTAAACTAAAAGGCATTTAATTAAGTATTTAAACTGGCTTGGGAATATGCTCTGCAGTGAATTATATTGTGCAAACTATAAAAAAGCGCCGCTTGTGTTGGAGAAACAAGCAGCGCTGAGGGATAAGTTAAGTGTATTAGTTAAGAAAAAGTTATATTAAATGACACTAATTTTGTTATGAATGATTTTAACCCCATCCATATTTTCTAAAAACTTTTGTGCGAGAGCGCGTTCAAAACCGTTATTGGCTTCACCTTTAAGTTCAACGTTACCGTCATTAACGTGTACGTTTAGTTTTTCTAACTTTAAATTTGGGTTAGTGCGCAACTCATGAGTAATAGATTGTTGTAAATTAGGTTGTGTAGCCACACTGCTAACTACAGCTAAATGCGTTGCTGCACTGACTTTAAAAGCAGAGACTAATAAAAATAAACAACAAAACGAAATAAAACCGATAGTAAATTTAATGCGACTCATAACTATATCCTTAGTGTGTTACTAAAAAACAACGCCATTACTCGGCGTTTTAATACTCGTATATTCGATAGGGTTACAAGTTTCATTCCAAGATTAACTATTTGAAATAAATTACTATTTTATTAATTGGTTATTCAGCTAAGTATTTTTTACATATTACTATGAATAGCTTACTCACTGTTTTTAAGTCACAAAAAAGCCGACAAACGTCGGCTCAATTAAATGTGTTAAAGCTAAAGCTATTTTTTCTTTTTAGCTTTGGCTTTTTTCTTCGCTTTCATTTTTACTGGATCTTTACGTTTTTTAACCGGTGGCTTGGCTTCTTTATGCTTTGGCTCTAATCCTTTAAATACACGGCGTTTTAGCTTTTGCTCTATGTAACGTTCTACTTTGTAAAGTATGCCAATGTCGTGCGCTTCAATGAGTGAAATCGCAATACCTTTTTTACCCGCACGACCCGTACGGCCAATACGGTGTACGTATACATCTGCAGTACGTGGCATATCAAAATTAATTACGTGGCTTATATCAGCTACATCAATACCGCGGGCCGCCACATCGGTAGCGACTAAAATACGGGTTTTGCCACTGTGGAAGTTTTCCATGGCTTTCATGCGTTTGTCTTGTGGCATTTCACCACGTAACCACGCAGCTTTAACGCCGTTATTGGTTAGTTCACCAATAAGGGTTTCAAGGCGCTCACGAGTTTTTACAAACACAATCGCTTTACTAACATCAGGGCCGTTTAAGGTGTTAACTAATAGCTCAAGCTTGTGATGGTAATCGTCAGCCAAATGAACCCATTGATGTATTTTAGCTTTTTCTTTGCGTGATGATTCGGCTTCAAGCAGAGCCGGGTCGTTTAAAATACGCTCTGCAAATAATTCTACGCTGTCACCTTCAAGAGTAGCTGAGAATAAAAAGCACTGACGACGATTTTTAGCTTCATCACAAATACGCAGCATTTCTTTACGAAAGCCCATGTCGAGCATGCGGTCGGCTTCATCAAGAATGAGCATTTCTACGTTTTCTGCGTGGAAGTTTTCGGTTTCTAAATATTCCATTAAACGCCCAGGTGTGGCGATTAAAATGTCGTTATTATTTTCAAAAATTTCTTTGTGTGTACCGTAGTTTATACCGCCGGTAACCACCCCAATTTTTAACTGGGTTTGTTTTGCAAGTAACTCACATTGTTCATGAATTTGATAAGCAAGCTCGCGAGTTGGGGTCATAATTAATACCCGTGCAAAGCCCGGATCACGACGCGGGAAATCCATTAAATATTGAATTGCTGGAATTAAAAATGCCGCCGTTTTACCCGTACCTGTTGGTGCAGACGCTAAAATATCGCGCCCTTGCAACGCCTCAGGAATGGCTTGTTGTTGAATGCTAGTGGGGGTTTCAAAACCCATTTTATTAATAGCATTAAGTAGCTTATCATCAAGATCAAATTCAGAAAATTGCATAGAGTGTCAAAAATAGGGGACAATTGCCGTTAATTATACGCACTTAAACCTACTTGGTGAATGAAAAGGTGAAAAAATGTCTGGTTTTGCATTTAAACAATTTAAGGTTGAGCACGACCAGTGCGCCATGAAGGTCTCTACCGATGGTATTTTACTCGGGGCATGGGCTGATTTAAACGGTGCAAGTTCGTTATTAGATATTGGCACAGGCACGGGGTTACTGGCGTTAATGTGTAAGCAACGAGCGCCACATTTAAAAGTGAGTGCGGTTGAGGTTGATGAAGCCGCCTACCAGCAAGCTTTACAAAACTGCCAGCAAAGCCCTTGGCCAGACATTAATATTTATCACCAGTGCGTTCAGCAGTTTGCGCCTGAGACTAAGTTTGATTGCGTTATAGCTAATCCGCCTTATTTTAATCACAGTTTAAAAAGTGATAATGCAGCGCGAAATGCCGCTCGCCATACTGATGGTTTAAGCTTTGCAGAACTCATTGCTGCGTTTATACGCTTAACGCATAAACAAGCACGTTTTAATTTAATTTTGCCAAGTGAAGAGGCGCAGTTATTTATAACCTTGGCGCAGCAGCAAGGGCTGTATTTAAATCGCCTTTGCCAAGTACAAGCAACGGCGCATAAACCTTTTACTCGCAGCTTAATGACCTTTAGCTATGAGCAGAGCGAAATAAGTACAACTCAGTTATGTATAAGAGCCGATGATAATAGCTATACCTCACAGTATCAGGCGTTATGCCGCGAATTTTATTTAAAAATGTAGCGCGTTCTGGGTGTTTAAACAGTTTTGCATCTGGTTGTTTATTGTTACTATGGCTTAATTAATCGCTAATATAGTAACGCAATGAATTTATTGAATAAAAAAAGAGCTAACTCGCTGTTGATGGGATTTTTGGTCGGCAGTATTTTTGCCTCATTTAAGTTATTAGCTAACCCCACACCGGTTGGGCTTTGGAAAACCATTAATGAAGACACCAAAGAAGCAAAGTCGTACGTACGTATTACTGAGCAAGATGGCGTACTGACTGGCAAAATTGAAACAATACTCAATAAAAATAAGCAATATGCACTTTGCAGCGAGTGTGATGGTGATAAAAAGAATCAGCCTATGTTGGGTATGACCATTATTGAAGATGTGATCTATGCGGGTGACGGTAGTTGGGAAGACGGTGAAATACTCGACCCAAATAATGGTAAAACCTACAGTGTGCGCCTAACTTTGCAGCAAAATGGTGAACAGTTAGAAGTGCGTGGTTATGTGGGCTTTTTTTACCGTAACCAATACTGGTTAAAAGTAGAGTAGTTAAGGATTAAAAAGCGCTGCATGGCAGCGCTGTTTGCACGCTGAGTTATAGGGTTTCAGCGTACTCTGTCATCACTTGTTCTACCCAAGTGGCAATACGCTCGTCGCTTAGCTCGTACTGACTGTCTTCGTCTAATGCTAAACCTACAAATTGTTTACCGTCTTCGGTAAGGGCTTTAGACGCTTCAAATTCGTAATTACTGTCGTTAGGCCAAAAGCCAAGTTGAGTAATGGCTTGAGCATTTATTTCATCGTGCAACATACCTAACGCATCTTGAAACCACTGGCCATATCCTTGCTGATCGCCCATGCCAAATAATGCGATAGTTTTACCATTTAGGTCAACGTCTTTTATGTCGTCCCACTTTGATTCCCAATCTTCTTGAATTTCCCCAAAGTCCCACGTAGAAATACCAAAAATGATAAAGTCATATTGCTCAGCGTTTTTAAGCGGCTCGTCTTTAATATTATGTAAGCTGACAATGTCGGCGCCAATAATATCGCGTATTTTTTCTGCCGCCATTTCGGTATAGCAGGTAGTAGAACCAAAAAATAAACCAATCTGCATCGTATTTATCACTGTGTAATTGCCTGTTATGATAGGCTCAAGTTTACCGTAAGGTATTTTTAATTGATACCTTCTCCCGTGGTATTACCAACATGAGATCACAACGTGACAACGCTATCTGACGATTTACCTGAACAAAATACTGAGCTAAGCAGCAATAGCGACTTTTTAGAAACCTTTCTTGATAGCCTCTATTTAGAGCAAGGCGTAAGTGAAAACACACTGAGCGCTTATCGCAGTGACTTAGATAAGTTTTGCCAATTTTTAAAAGGCGAAAACTTAATGACGGTAACCAGCCTCGACGTTGAAAGTTACTTAGCGCACCGTGTTGATTTGGGGTTAAAACCACGCAGTACTGCGCGCAGTATTAGTGCATTAAAACGTTTTTATCAGTATTTTGTGCGTGAAAAAATAATTAGCGACTCACCTATGGTTAATATTGCTCAGCCTAAAGCGGGGCAGTCGTTACCAAAAACGCTTTCTGAGGCCGAAGTAGAGGCGCTATTAAGTGCGCCTAACATTGAAGAGCCAATGGGTCTGCGCGACAAAGCCATGCTGGAGTTACTGTATGCAACAGGGCTGCGGGTAACCGAGCTGGTGGGGCTTAGAATGGAGCAAATAAATTTGCGCCAAGCTGTGGTGTTTGTAAAAGGTAAAGGTAACAAAGAGCGATTAGTGCCATTAGGTGAAGAGGCCATGTACTGGCTCGAGCAATTTTTAAAGCTTGGGCGAGCACAAATGATAAAACATGCCACCGATTTTGTGTTTCCTTCTAAACGAGGGGTAGGCATGACACGACAAACTTTTTGGCATCGGATCAAACACTATGCTATTTTGGCATCCGTTGAGTCGCCGTTATCACCCCATACCTTGCGACATGCATTTGCAACGCATTTATTAAATCATGGGGCTGACTTGCGTGTGGTGCAGATGATGCTTGGCCACAGCGACCTATCAACTACCCAAATTTATACGCATGTAGCGAATGAACGATTAAAATCGGTACATGCTGAGCATCATCCTCGTGCTTAAGCGAATTTTTTTGTCACTAAGCCGGTCATATAGACACGATAAGATAAGTATTTTTAAGATAGAGAACCCGTTATGAAAAAATTAATGTTAGCAGGTGCCATGTTGTGCACTAGTTTGAGCGCCTTTGCTAATGGCGTTGCAGTAACACCCGATGCCAATGATCCTATTGTGACAAAATTTGCCGCGCTAGGGGTAACTGTTAAACAAATTAACCCAAGCCCAGTTGCAGGCTTAAAAGAATTGATCACTAATAAAGGGGTACTATATGCAAGCCCAGACGGTCAATTTTTAATGCAAGGTACACTAATCGATTTAAACAACCGTAGTAATTTGACCGAGCAAGCACTTAACGGTGTGCGCCAATCAGGGTTAAAAGAATACGAAGATTCAATGATCGTGTATAAAGCGCCAGAAGAAAAACACAGCATTACCGTGTTTACCGATATTAGCTGTGGTTACTGTCGTAAATTACACCGTGAGCTTGATGACCTACTTGAATCGGGCATTACGGTTAAATACCTAGCGTTTCCACGTGGTGGCCTACAAGGGTCAGGTTATGCTGATTTAATGAATGTATGGTGTGCTAAAGATCAGCAAGGAGCACTTACTGAAGCTAAATCGGGTGCAGATACACAAATTGTAAAAGGCTGTAGCGCCCCTGTAGCAGAGCATTACCAATTAGGCCAAAGTTTTGGTATTAGTGGTACACCGGCTATTATTTTAGAAGATGGCACCATGATCCCAGGCTACCAACCAGCAGCCGCATTAAGCGCTGCGCTTGAGGCCAACAAAGCAGGTTAATTAAAAACCTGAGTAACTGTTTAAAAAGGCCTTTATGGCCTTTTTTTGTCTTTTTGTTATGAACATCATAAGTTAAAAACCAGCATGAAAAAAATGATCATCGCGCGAGAACCCGTTGACGACTCTCATCTGCCGAGCCATCTTCACCCTGTTATTAAGCAAATTTATGCCACGCGAAATGTTTCCCATGCCGATGAGCTAAACAATAGCGCCGCTACACTCCACGACTTCAAACTTTTTAAAGATATAGACAAAGCCAGCCAACTGTTAATTGAAGCCCTACACGCACAAAGCAAAATACTTATTGTGGGCGACTTTGACGCCGATGGCGCAACCAGCACCGCCACCTTAATGCAAGGGCTGGCCATGTTTGGCTTTACCCACTTAGATTACTTAGTGCCAGACCGCTTTAGTTTAGGTTATGGCTTAAGCCCAGCATTGGCTGAGCAAATAGTCACTATGCAGCCTGATTTAGTGATCACCGTAGATAACGGGATTTCGTGTGTTGCAGGGATTGATATTGTTAAAGCCGCAGGCATAAAAGTGCTGGTTACAGATCATCATTTACAAGGCGAGCAACTGCCTAATGCCGATGCTATTGTTAATCCTAACCGCCATGACTGTGATTTTCCCTCTAAGTCGATAGCCGGTGTTGGTGTGGCGTTTTATTTACTTATCGCACTGAGAAGTGCGCTGCGTGAACAAGGCTACTTTAACCAACATCCTATGCCGAATATTGCTGATTTGCTTGATATTGTAGCGCTAGGTACGGTGGCCGATGTGGTGGCACTGGATGCAAATAACCGTACGTTAGTACATCAAGGCTTGGCACGTATTCGCAGTGGAAAAACTCGCCCAGGCATTACCGCACTGATTGAAGTAGCTAATCGCAATGCGGCTCGTTTAAGTGCCAGCGATTTTGGCTTTTCATTGGCGCCACGTTTAAATGCCGCAGGGCGTTTAGATGACATGAGTTTAGGTATAGCCTGCTTACTCAGTACCGACATAAATCAAGCTAGGCGCATAGCTGGCGAGCTTGATAGTTTAAACTTTGCCAGACGTGAAATAGAGCAAGGTATGCAAGTAGAAGCGCAAGCGGTGCTCGATAGGCTCGCCTTTAAAGAAGACAGTGTGCCTGATGCTATTTGTTTGTACCAAGACGATTGGCACCAAGGGGTAATTGGTATTTTAGCTGGGCGCTTAAAAGAAAAGTACCACCGCCCAACGGTGATATTTGCCGGTGGTGAAAACGGTGAAATAAAAGGCTCATGTCGCTCTATTGAAGGCTTGCATATGCGCGACTTACTTGAGGGATTAAACACCGCGCAGCCTGGTTTAATTAATAAATTTGGCGGCCACGCAATGGCGGCAGGGTTAAGTATTAACGAGCAGCAATTTACTGAGTTTAAACGTGCGTTTGAAAGTGCGGTCAGCGCTCAACTAAGTGAAGAAAGTAAACGTTGCATTGTGTTTACCGATGGTGAGCTACCTAACGACTGCTTTAGCATGGATTTTGCACAATTATTAAAGCAATCAGGCCCGTGGGGGCAGCAATTTCCTGAGCCGATATTTGAACACACCTTTGAAGTGATACAGCAGCGCATTGTGGGTGAAAAACACCTAAAGTTAGTCCTTAAACACCAATCTGCACGTTTAGTTGACGCCATAGCTTTTGGCATTGATGTAAAAGCGTGGCCAGATACCGAGGCGCAGTTTGTTAAAGTAGCGTACCAGCTCGATATAAATGAATTTAGAGGTAAATTTAGCTTACAACTGATTGTAAGAGAGCTTGAAAAAGTGGGCTAAAAAATATCTTCAAACCATGCATAAAAGGCTAATAAAACGCGCGGTTTTTTGTTAAAATCGGGCGTTTTTATTATTTGATGATTTTTAATTGCGCTCAGTCTCTTTTTTAAGTGCGCAATAACCTAGCCATTTTGGAGTAATGTACATGTTTGAAGTGAATCCTGTGATTAATCAAATCAAGGAAATTCGCGAACGTACTGAACTGCTTCGGGGGTACCTTTGACTACGCTCTTAAACAAGAACGTTTAGAAGAAGTTAACGCCGAACTTGAAGATTCAGCCGTATGGAATGAACCTGAGCGCGCACAAGCCCTTGGTCGTGAAAAGTCAGCACTAGAAGCCGTTGTTGAAACCATTGACACCTTAGTGGCGGGTACTGACGACGTTGAAGGGTTAGTAGAGCTTGCTGTTGAAGCCGAAGATCAAGACACCTTTGATGAAGCACAAAGTGAACTGGCTGATTTAAATCAGCAGCTTGAAGGGCTTGAGTTTCGTCGTATGTTTTCAGGTTCTCACGATTCAAACGATGCCTACCTTGATTTACAGTCAGGTTCTGGCGGTACTGAAGCGCAAGACTGGTGTAATATTTTACTTCGCATGTATTTACGCTGGGGTGAAGCAAAAGGCTTTAAAGTAGAGCTTGTTGAAGCGACCGATGGTGATGTTGCCGGTATTAAAGGCGCAACGGTGCGTTTTTCTGGGGAATACGCTTATGGTTGGTTACGCACTGAAACAGGCGTACACCGCCTCGTTCGTAAAAGTCCATTTGACTCAAGTGGTCGTCGTCATACCTCGTTTGCTTCTGCGTTTGTTTACCCAGAAGTTGATGACAATATTGAAATTGACATTAATCCGTCTGACTTGCGTATAGACGTTTACCGTGCATCAGGCGCGGGTGGTCAGCACGTAAATACCACTGAATCAGCGGTACGTATTACTCACGTGCCAACTAATACTGTGGTGCAGTGTCAAAACGAGCGCTCGCAGCATAAAAATAAAGCCCAAGCAATGAAGCAGTTAAAAGCGAAATTATTTGAGCTTGAGCTACAACAGCAAAATGCAGAAAAGCAAAGCCAAGAAGACAACAAGTCTGATATTGGCTGGGGAAGTCAAATTCGTTCTTACGTACTTGATGACTCGCGTATTAAAGATTTACGTACCGGCGTTGAAAACCGTAATACTCAAGCGGTACTCGATGGCGACTTAGACAAATTTATTGAAGCCAGCTTAAAATCTGGCTTATAACCACCAAGCTAAAAAAGAGCTAAAAAATGACTGATCAAATCCAAGACGAAAATAAGTTAATCGCTGAGCGTCGCGGCAAATTAGACGCTATTCGCGCAAATTGCCCAGCCAACGGTCATCCAAACCAATTCCGTCGTGAGCATTACACGGCAGATTTGCAGGCTGAGTTTGGTGATAAGAGTAAAGAAGAATTAATCGAATTACAGCACGTAGTATCGATTGCAGGTCGTATTCTTGCTAAGCGTGGTCCGTTTATGTCTATTCAAGATATGAAAGGCCGTGTACAAGTTTATGCATCAAAAGACGTTCAAAAAGATTTAAAAGCAAAATATGGCCAGCTTGATATTGGCGATATTATTGGTGTTAAAGGGCCACTTAATAAATCGGGTAAAGGTGATTTATACGTAGATATGGCTGAGTACGAACTACTGACTAAGTCACTTCGTCCACTTCCTGAAAAATTCCATGGTCTGTCGGATCAAGAAACGAAATACCGTCAGCGTTATGTTGATTTAATTACTAACGAAGCAACGCGTGAAACATTCCGTATTCGTTCACAAGTGGTTGAAGGTATTCGTCGCTTTTTAGCAGACCGCGATTTTATGGAAGTAGAAACGCCAATGCTACAGGTTATTCCTGGTGGTGCATCTGCGCGTCCGTTTGTGACTCATCATAATGCGCTTGATATCGACATGTACTTACGTATTGCGCCTGAGCTTTACTTAAAGCGTTTAGTAGTAGGTGGTTTTGACCGTGTATTCGAAATTAACCGTAACTTCCGTAACGAAGGGTTATCAACGCGTCACAACCCAGAATTCACCATGATTGAGTTCTACCAAGCATACGCTGACTACATTGATTTAATGAACATCACCGAAGACATGTTACGTACAGTTGCAACTAACGTATTGGGTAGCCCAATCGTTGTTAACACCACTAAAGATGAAAACGGTGAAGTGATTGATTCAGTAGAGTATGACTTTGGTCAACCGTTCACACGTTTAAGCATGAGCGACGCAATCTTAAAATATAACCCTGAGTTTGATGCTGCGGTATTTAACGACCCAGAAAACCACTTTGAAGAATTAAAAGCGTACGCTAAACAAGTGCATGTTAAAATTCCTGAAAACTGCGTATGGGGCCCGGGTAAGTTTTTATGTGAAATATTTGAAGAAACGGCTGAGCATATGCTTATCCAACCTACATTTATCACAGGGTATCCGTGGGAAGTGTCTCCACTTGCACGTCGTAACGACGAAAACCCATTTGTAACTGACCGCTTTGAATTCTTTGTTGGTGGCCGTGAACTAGCAAATGGTTTCTCTGAACTTAATGATGCACAAGATCAAGCTGAGCGTTTTTCTCGCCAAGTTGAAGAAAAAGACGCAGGTGATGATGAAGCAATGCACTACGACGAAGACTACATTCGCGCGTTAGAGTATGGTTTACCACCAACAGCGGGTGAAGGGATTGGTATTGACCGTTTAGTCATGTTGTTTACTGACTCATCAACTATCAAAGATGTTATTTTATTCCCACATATGCGCCCACAAGCAGACTAAGCTTGAAGGAATAAACTAAAAAATTATCAACGCCGCTAACTAGCGGCGTTTTTTTTGCCCTATTGTTTGTGAGACATTGCCTAAACTGCTCATTAAGTCTTTTAATTAATTGTTTTCACATTAATAATGAAGTCTAGGTATAAAGAGCAATTAACCTTTAATTCAGTTTCACTCGCATATGGTTACTCCACTGCTTAGCAACATTACAGCAGTGATATAACTTTTTGGTATGGTTGTTTTTTAAACATTGTGTTGTATTTATGTAAATTTTTTAGCTAAAATGTGGCGGAAATTTATATGCTGTCATTCTTAGTCGTAAAAATAAAAATTTCTAAAGGACTTAGAAAAATAATATGAAAGTTAAACAAGTAGAACCTTTATCTGATGAAAACACCACTGAACAACAGCGACAAGCATATTATCGTGCGTGTATTGCTGAGTTTCAGAAGTTAGGCTATCAAGAGCAATACCTTGCTGAACTTACGGATGAACTAGTGCCAGTGATGGGTGTAAACTCAAGCACGCCAAATGCCTAACCCGATTAAATTTCGAACTAATTTCACTGTAAAACTAAACATATGTGCAATCTATAGCCATATAGTCACTTTTGTCAGAAAAGTGTTTGACATATTTTCTGAAATCTTTATTATACGCCCCACAAGACGGAGAGGTGTCCGAGTGGCCGAAGGAGCTCCCCTGCTAAGGGAGTATAGAGTTTGTAGCTCTATCGAGGGTTCGAATCCCTCCCTCTCCACCATTTTTTAAATGGCGCATCTTGTAAAATAAAGTATGGGCGCATAGCTCAGCTGGATAGAGTACCTGGCTACGAACCAGGCGGTCGGAGGTTCGAATCCTCCTGCGCCCACCATACTTTACTCTCTTTTAGAGAACGCTCTGCTTAGAGTTAAAACAAGCAAAATGAAAGTGGGCGCATAGCTCAGCTGGATAGAGTACCTGGCTACGAACCAGGCGGTCGGAGGTTCGAATCCTCCTGCGCCCACCACTTTCATTGCAACTCCTGCTAAGAGTATAAATAAGTAAAGTGTTGGCTAACGCCAAGCGGTCGGAGGTTCATTCTTATTAGATACGTCCTACGCCCACCACTTTTAACTCTCACTTAGAGTATAAATAAGTAAATATGAAAGTGGGCGCATAGCTCAGCTGGATAGAGTACCTGGCTACGAACCAGGCGGTCGGAGGTTCGAATCCTCCTGCGCCCACCACTTTCTATTACAATTAAAGTTAATAGAAAAGAAACCGACAAAAGTCGGTTTTTTTGTGTCTGAAATAAAGTGAATAAGAGAAAGTAGCAAGCTACGAACCAGGCGGTCGGAGGTTCACTCTTAGAAGATACGTCCTGCGCCCACCACTTTCATACATAAGCCGACATTAAGTCGGTTGTAAGCGTCCGGCCAACCA
>NZ_PNCV01000004.1:0-33322 GCF_005886925.1 Pseudoalteromonas sp. S3260 | reverse complement strand
TTAAACCGCTCCTAGTTTGAAGAAATTTTAATCCAAAAAGGTCAACAGACCCTTATTAAAAGCGGTATTCTGCACCTACGTAGTAGTAAGCACCGTTAAAACCAAATGGCGCTGAACGACGAGAGTACTTAAATACCCCATCACTGCTGACAATGGTATTACCTTGAGCATCTACAATAGTGCCTGAACGTGAATTACCTATGGTGTTTTCATCTGGATAAACATCAAATAAGTTATTTGCGCCAATATTTACCGATAAGTTATCAGTTACAAAATAATTAACTTTAATGTCAGTTAAAATTTCAGCACCGTAAGTCTGGCGACCGCCATCTTCAACTGTGTACTCACCAAAACGATTAAGTGATAAATTAACAGTCCAGTCGTCACGGCGATAAAGCGCACTTAAGTTAATGCGATCTTCTGGTTGCCATTCTTCAATGATAGAAATTTCTTGATCAGAAAACACATCATCGACTGGCACGGTTTCAAGACCAGAACCTGCAGGTGTAAATAACGACACCACATCGGTTTCGGTAAAGTTGGCCGCTAATGTAAAATCAAGTGTGCCGCCTAGGCCTTCTGTATTCCATGTAGCTACAAAGTCGATACCTTGCGTTTCTGTGTCAGCCCCATTTAAGAAAAACTGTCCTGCACCAGCACCCGAGCTCAGTAACGCGGCATCAAGGCTGTTTGATAAACCTTTGCCTAGGCGATTACTAATTACAATACGGTCGTCAATATCGATTGAGTAGTAATCAAGCGTTACATTAATATTATCGCTTACATTATAAACAATACCTAAACTGCGGTTTTGAGATTTCTCTTCTGTTAACTTAGGAATACCTAAACTTTGCGCCAGGGTTGAATCGTTTCTAAACGTGCCCACTTCTTCAGCCACTAAATTGCCATTAGGGCCAACAACAAACTGCGTGCTGATGTTGTTAAAGTACAACTGCTGCATTGAAGGCGCTCTAAAGCCTGAACTTAATGCACCACGAAGTGAAATATCTTCGGTTAATGACCAGTTACCCGCGAGTTTAAAGTTAACTGTATCGCCAAATCCTTTGTAATTATCGTAACGTAACGCCCCTGAGATAATCACATCCTCAATAACGTAAGCTTCAGCGTCTAAGTAAAACGAGATCACATCGCGCGACTCATCAACCGACGATGCTGGCGATGAACCACCAAAGCCTTGTGTGCCACCTGATGCATTTTCGCTACCAATACCACCGCTTAGTCCATCATAAATATTAACACCATTGTTGGTATCGTAATCGCGGTATGCGTATTCGCTGCCCTCTAAAATACGGTACTCATCGGTGCGTATTTCTGCGCCCATTGCTAATGAGTAATCATCAAAATTTTGAGTAAAATCAAGATTAATCGTTTGCAGTGATAACTCCATACCATACGCGTAACCTTCACGTGGAATAGTGGCGCGAATATCTGCAGCGCTTAAGCCTTGGTCGTAACGTAAGAAGTTGGCATAAGAGGCATTAATCGTATCGCTAGTGGTGTAATCAATGCTGTTTTCACCATAGGTGTACGATAAGTCTAAGCTTGAGTCGTTATCAAACTGCGTTTTATAACCAAAGTTATATGAAATATCGTCAATCGTAGTGTTTATTTTTGGTAAAAAGCCAGCCGGAACTGTCGCATCACCATCTTGTAATACTGGGTTACCACCGGCATTGGCATTATGACGGAAAAATGCTGCTGATTCGTTATCACGCGTTGAATAGGTAATAAAACCGTATAGTTCACCCGCTCCTAATTCGTAGCCGGTGTTAACCGTTAAACCAAATTGTTGAGAGTCGGCATCGCCAATTCTAAATGTATCGCGTGGCGCGGTTAGTTCACGCGGGTCGCCTGCCAGTAACGTGCCGTCACTGAGCTCAGTACAACCATAAAATTGACATGAACCATGAAGCCCTGCACGGTTAGTTGGTGCGCGGTCACGGTAGTTTATAGTTGTATTTAAATAACCATTGTCACCTAAAGCAAAGCCTTTATTAAAGTCGATGTTAACAGTTTCGCCATCACCTTCTGAATACTCACCGTAGTTAATAGCGGCTTTACCACCTTCGCTGCCATCTTTGAGCACAATATTTATAACACCGGCAATTGCATCAGAACCATATTGAGCCGCAGCGCCATCACGCAGTACTTCAATACGTTTAATTGCTGAGGCTGGAATAGCGTTCATATCGGTACCCGCCGTACCACGCCCCACCGAAGTATTAATGTGAATAATACTGGCTTGGTGACGACGCTTACCATTGATCAATACCAACGTTTGATCTGGCCCTAGGCCACGTAGCGTTGCTGGTCTTAATGCGTCAGTACCATCACTGATAGATGAACTTGAAAAGTTAAAAGAAGGTGCAATAGCTTGAAGCATGCGGCCAACTTCTGTTTGGCCGGTATTTTCGAGTGCTTCTGCACTTAAAATATCAACGGGGACAGGTAAGTCTTCAACTGAGCGCCCTGCCACACGACTACCTACAATAGCAATTTTTTCGATGTTTTGTTCTGCGCTTTGTTCAGCGGCATTGATTCCTTGTGAATTAACTGCAAGTAAAGCAGGTAATACAGCTGCACTAACTCCTGAAAGCTTCATCATGTTGTTATCTTTCCTATTGATTTGTTTGAGTTTAATACTCAGTAAACCATTTTGATCAACAACCGCATCGAGCTGTGTCTCAGCCAGTAATGCTTTTAGTGCATCAAGTTGAGAATAAAATCCATACAACGAATTTGCTTCGTATTGCTTGGCAAGTTCATACGAAAAAACCACAGTTTGTTCTGTTTGCTTAGCAAATTCTATTAAGGCTTTGTCTGCTCGTTGCGCTTTTATATCAAATTGCATCATTTGCCCCTCGGTTTGACTTGCATACACACTGATACTTAAAAACAGCGGTGCAACAAGGCCAAATTGAGTTAAATGGCACGTATGGTTACTGCGCAACTTATATAAACAGTTAGCAAACAAAAATCCTCTATAGTTTTTTATCATTTTTTTAATCTTTAAATTACTTTTTACACCCTTATGAGCAACATTGATTAGCAATGGTGTGATTTTCATTACGATTACCTATGATTTTTTTTGATATTTTAGGCTAACAACATGCTCGCCTAAACGTTCATGTTCAATCGAAAAATTATTTTGTAAGCTCTCTAACAGCCCTGCCACATCACCCGCTTTAAAAACACCGGCCACTTTTATACGGGCTAACTCATCAGATGATAGTTCAAACCGCGTAGCGGTATAACGGCTGACTTCGTTTAAGGCATCAACCAGTTGCTCACCATTAAATATCAACATGCCATTTTGCCAAGCTAAGTCACGCTGTACATCATCAACCGATAACTGTGTGATTGGTTTGGTAACGCTTTGTTCAATAATGGCTTTTTCACCGGAAATCACAATATTGGCATTAATTTGACGAATTTCATGATTGTTATTATCAGCTTGTTGATACGCTTTAAAATCATCAGCATTAACAGCAACGCTAGGATCGGTGATCATCACTTTACCCTCAGTAACAACCAGCTCGAGATCTGACGAAGTATTGCGCTGCACATTAAATACAGTGCCGAGAGCGGTAAAGCTTTTATCACCGGCCATCACGCTGAATGGGCGTGATGCATCTTTAGCAACATTAAAACGGCCCTCGCCACGACTTAGTAACAATTGCCTACGGCCTTGGCTATAAGCGACTTCCAATGAGCTATTGGTATTAAGTTGTACAATTGTGCCATCTGGTAAAACATAGGTTGCTTGCTCGCCAACTTTTGTTTTATAAATTTTTGTATAATTTACCTTGGCTAAATTTTTGTTGAAATTGCTATCTATATTTAGCAATAAATAGCTGCACATCATTAATGCAGCAACAATACTTGCTGCCATGCCAAATACATACGCAGGCTTTGTTTTGCTATTAGCCGGTTGTTTATTTGGAAATAATACGCTGAGTTCGTTAAGTACACTCAGGTCATCCCAAAGCTGAGCTAATTCATACACCGCATTTTGATGAGCAGTACTTTGTAGCATCCACAGTTTAAATTGTTCTTGCTCTTCTTTTGTTAAGCCACGGTCAATAGCACTGATCCATTGCGATGCTTTTTCTAATATTAATTCTTTTGAGGTAAATTGATGGATGTTATTCATTTTGCTGCCCTCATTATGTCCGCACTTTGTTGGCAATGGTCGCTCTCATCGTGTGACTGTTCGCGCATATATAGCATGGTATTTAATAACCCTTTGGCAATATGTTTTTCTACCGTACTTTGACTTAGCTGCATTTGCTGTGCGATCTCTTTTTGGCTCATTCCATAGACTTTTTTTAAAATAAAGCACTTTCTTACAACAGGACTTAATTGCTCAGTCGCCCGACAAAATAATAAAAAACGCTCTTTAGAGGTGTATTCGTCTTCTAATTGCATTGATTTAAGCAATTTGGGGAGTTCAGTTTCGTGATTTAAAGGGGTGCTAAATTTATTATCCCATTTAGCTATATGATTAAGTGCTAGGTGTTTAGCTGTTTTTAACATGTAACTACGGGTGTATTGAATATCTTGCTTTAATTCGGCTTCATAACTTTTAACAAAGGTTTCTTGAACAATATCATCAACATCGTCAGGCAACACAATTTTAGACACGAAACGCCGCAGTTGCGTGGATATGTCTGAGAATGTACTGGCTAATTTAAGTCCTCGAGCCACGTGGGTAGTCCCTTGTTATTATTATTACCGTAAGATTACGAGTTTTAGGGCTAATTACAAGGAGTTTTGTTAATTATTGGTTATTTATTAGTTGCTAACATACATAGTGCAATGTAAACGTATTACCTTTTAAAACTTTTTTAATCATTATGCCTGTTTGGTAAATATTGAAAGTTAGCGCAATTTTAGTTGATTTGGCTTTTTATAATGAGGGCAAACAGATATTTAGCTTAATTTTATTGGCGTGTTGTGTAGTAATTTAGTAGTCGCAACGCTACTATTAACGGATAGGAGTTACATATGAATAATCAAAAATTATCAGATTTTGAGCTTTATTTTCAAATTGATGAAAGTAATCGCGTCAATCTGTTTGCCGTAGATGATTCGGCTGTGCCAAAAAGCTTAGCTGAACTTGAGGCTGATATTCCGCCTTTATTTAAACTTGCTAACGAAGTAAGCAGTTTAGAGCAAAGCGCCTTAGGCCCTTTGCGTAACTTAGGTGATATTGCCCAAGAACTAACTACTTTTTTACAAGCTCAGTCGCGCAAAATAGATTTGATCATGAGTCATATTTTAGCCTCTGAACAACCAGAAGATAACTCTATCTATTGCGACAGTTACGGCGGTGGCGGCATTAAGTTTACCAGTGAACATTTGTATACATTAGGGCAAAAGTTTCGTACTAAACTTTTTTTACAACACGAGGCCTCTGCGGTGTATTGCTATAGCGAAGTGGTTGCCATTGAAAAACAAGATAATGAGCACTACCAATATACTCTGTTATTTGTATCAATAAGAGACAGCGACCAAGAGCTGGTTGTAAGAGCCAGCTTACATGCGCAAACTCGCCAGCTTAAAAAGCGCCAGCAACTTGAAAAAGCCAAAGAGAGTACAAACGATAAAAGCTAGCGTTTATTTACTTCTCACATCGCTTTAAAATTGTGAGCCAAACGCTCATTTAGAAGTGACTTAGCAGTAATTGAACTGCTAAACTAGCCCCATCTTTATTTGTATTAAAAATCCATGAACTTTAGACTTTTACCTGAATGGGCCGAGCAAGACGCTGTTATGCTTACATGGCCGCATAAAGACACAGATTGGGCTGATAATTTAGCCCGTGTAGAACCTGTATATATTGAGCTTGCTAAGCATATAACAACGCAGCAAAAGCTTGTGATTGTGGCGCATAATAGCGCCTTAAAAATGCATATTACAGCATTGCTAAATAGCGCTAACATCCCTTTGAATCGTGTTCATTTTGTAGTAACCCCTACCAACGATACGTGGGCTCGCGATCATGGCCCGCTTACTTGTAGCGCTATTGACTCACCTGAGCAACTAAAAGTATATGATTTTACTTTCAATGGTTGGGGCAATAAATTTGAAAGCGCATTAGATAATCAAATTAATCGTACTTTGGTAAAAGAGTTAAGTAGCAAAAAAAACCACTATCAAGCGCTCGATATGGTACTTGAAGGTGGCGGTATTGAAATAAACGAGCATGGTGTGTTGCTAACAACCAGCGAATGTTTGCTTAATAAAAACCGTAACCCAAATTTAAACCCAAGTGAAATAGAAGCGCTTTTAAAAGCGCACTTGGGCGCAACAGATTTTTTATGGGTTGATCATGGCTATTTAGCGGGTGACGACACGGACAGCCACATTGATACCTTAGTGCGCTTTGCACCAAATAATACCCTTGTGTATGTGCAATGTGACGATAAAAGCGATGAGCACTTCAGCGCGCTTAATGCCATGCAAAAGCAACTACAAAGCTTTAAAACTGCCAATCGCACCCCATATAAGCTAATTGAGTTGCCATGGCCAAAAGCCGTGTACGATGATGAAAACACGCGCTTACCCGCAACCTATGCAAATTACTTAATTATTAACAATGCGGTATTAGTGCCTACTTATAACGATGTAAACGACCAACGCGCGTTAGCACAGGTTCAAAAAGCATACCCAGATCACACAATTATTGGGGTAAATTGTTTACCTATTATTGAGCAATTTGGCAGTCTTCACTGCATTACAATGCAATTACCTCGTGGATTTTTAGCTGGAGCAGCACAATGACAAGCCCTGCAAATTTATCAGTTGCCTTAGTGCAACAAAGCAACAGTGACAACGTTGAACACAATATTGAAAAATCAATTGCTGGCATTCGCGATGCAGCCAGTCAAGGTGCACAACTTGTTGTGCTACAAGAGTTACACCGTAGTTTATACTTTTGCCAAACCGAAGATGTCGACGTCTTTGATTTAGCCGAAACAATACCTGGGCCGAGTAGTAATACGTTAGGTGAACTTGCTAAAGAGCTTGGTATTGTGATTGTGGCGTCTTTATTTGAAAAGCGCGCTACAGGCCTTTACCACAATACCGCAGTGGTGCTCGAAAAAGACGGCAGTATTGCCGGTAAATACCGTAAAATGCATATACCGGATGACCCTGGCTTTTATGAAAAGTTTTACTTTACCCCAGGCGACTTAGGCTTTGAGCCTATTCAAACCTCAGTGGGCAAACTTGGCGTACTGGTGTGTTGGGATCAGTGGTTTCCTGAAGCGGCGCGTTTAATGGCGATGGCAGGTGCAGAGCTTTTAATTTATCCAACAGCCATTGGCTGGGATCCACGCGATGATAAAGACGAGCAAACCCGTCAAAAAGATGCTTGGGTTATTAGCCAACGAGCCCATGCGGTAGCCAATGGCGTTCCGGTGATTAGCTGTAATCGTGTTGGTCTTGAGCGCGACCCGAGTGGACAAAGTGACGGCATTCAATTTTGGGGTAACTCGTTTATTGCAGGTCCCCAAGGCGAAATATTGGCAGAGGCCGATAATCAAAGTGAACAAATATTAATGGTTGAACTTGATCAAAAACGCAGCGAGAACGTAAGACGTATCTGGCCGTATTTACGCGACCGCAGAATTGATCATTATCAAGATTTAACAAAAATCTATCGCGACTAAATAATAGTATGGCTCTTAGCAGCTAAGAGCCTAATTTAATGGAGTAATTAATGGCGTTTGAGCAATGGGCAGCCTTGCCTTGGGTAAAATCTCAAAAAGATAAAATTCAATGGGGCGAGCTTTTAGGCAGTGGCTTGAGCATTGCCATTGCACAAGGTGTAAAACAACAAGATAACTTAGTGTTAATAGTTACGCCAGATACACCAAGTGCTTTGCGCCTTGAAACCGAATTAGAGTATTTGCTTCCTGATAATCCGGTAATGATATTTCCGGATTGGGAGACATTGCCTTATGATCATTTCTCTCCCCATCAAGATATTATTTCAGCGCGCTTAGCAACGCTTAATACCCTGAAAAACGAGCAACAAAGCGTGCTCATTATGCCTGTATCAACGCTGATGCTGCGCACGGCCCCAGCTTCGTTTATATACGGTTCAACGCTTAATTTTAAAGTGGGCGATAGATTAGACACCCACGCTTTGCGTGAAAACTTAGAGCAAGCGGGTTACATGCACGTGCAACAAGTTATGGAGCATGGCGAATATGCAATACGTGGCTCTATTGTTGATTTATATCCGATGGGCAGTAAACACCCATTTAGGCTCGATTTTTTTGATGACGAGCTTGATACCATTCGCTTATTTGATGTGGAAACACAACGCTCAGACGAAAAAGTTGAAAAAATTGAGTTACTTCCTGCCCATGAATTCCCCACTAACGACACGGATATTGAACGCTTTAGAATAAACTATCGTGAAAAGTTTGGCGCAAGCGCAGAGCAAGACTCTGTTTATATGCAAGTAAGTAAAGGTAATTGGCCTGGAGGTATTGAATACTACATGCCATTATTTTTTGATGGCTTGGCGACTATTTTTGACTATTTGCCAGAATCAACGACCGTGATGCAATTAGGCGATTTAGAACATGCGGCGGATAACTTTTGGCACGATGTTAATGTACGCTATGAAAACCGCCGTGTGGACCCCTTGCGCCCACTTTTACCGCCGGATGAATTGTATCAGCCTATCAATGAGCTATTTTCAAACCTGGGCAATTATGGCCGTATTCGTTTATCACAAGCAAAATTAGGTACTAAAGCGGGCAATAAAAACCTTGCCGTTAACGAATTACCCAATGTCCGCATTGATCATAAACAACATGAACCTTACAACGCATTCATTAACTATGTGGCAGAGCAAAAAAAGAAAAAAGGCCGAGTTGTCATTAGTGTTGAGTCGGATGGTCGACGTGAATCATTACTGAGTATATTAAAACCCAGCGGCTTAAAATTCAAAGAGTTTGATACTTTTGAGCAATTTACCAACAGCAGTAGTGACGTTGGTTTAATTGTAAGCCCACTTGAACAAAGTGTCGTGCTTAGCACAAAACCTAGCCTGAGCATTATTACTGAGCAAGAATTGCTTGGAATTAAAGTATCACAACGCAGACGCCGTAAGCACAGGTATGAAGCAAGCCAAGATGCGCTAATTCGTAACTTAGCAGAGTTAAAAGAAGGCCAACCGGTTGTGCACCTTGACCATGGTGTTGGCCGTTATCAAGGACTGCAAACAATTGATGCTGCCGGTGTGGTTACTGAATTTGTAACCATTATTTATGCCGGTGAAGCAAAGCTCTATGTGCCGGTATCAGCGCTTCATATGCTTAGCCGTTACTCTGGCGGTGAAGAAGCCAGTGCCCCACTGCATAAGCTCGGCTCTGATGCGTGGGATAAGGCAAAAAAACGCGCCGCTGAAAAAGTACGCGATGTCGCTGCTGAATTGCTCGATATCTACGCTCAGCGCCAAGCAAAGCCGGGTAATAAATTTACGCTAGATGGCCAAGCTTATCGTCAATTTAGTGATAGCTTCCCGTTTGAAGAAACGGATGATCAACGTAACGCTATTGAAGCTGTACTGGGTGATATGCAATCAAAACAAGCCATGGATCGCTTAGTCTGTGGTGATGTAGGCTTTGGTAAAACCGAAGTAGCAATGCGTGCAGCGTTTGTTGCGGTTAACGATAATAAGCAGGTGGCTATTTTAGTCCCTACCACCCTACTTGCTCAACAACACTACGATAACTTTAAAGACCGCTTTGCTGATTTTCCAATTGAAGTGGGTGTATTGTCTCGGTTTAACTCAACTAAAGAGCAAAAAGAAACCCTTGAAAAAATGAGTAATGGCAAGCTTGACGTGGTTATTGGCACGCACAAACTAATTCAACAAGACATCAACTTTAAAGATTTAGGCCTGTTAATTGTTGATGAAGAACACCGATTTGGGGTGCGCCAAAAAGAAAAAATTAAAGCCCTGAGAGCTGATGTTGACATACTCACCCTGACCGCTACGCCTATCCCCCGTACTTTAAATATGGCCATGAGTGGTATGCGCGATTTATCTATTATTGCTACCCCACCGGCTAAACGCTTAGCCGTTAAAACTTTTGTGCGCCAACGCGACGAAGAGCTTATTCGCGAAGCGGTACTGCGTGAAATTAAACGCGGCGGCCAGGTGTACTTTTTACACAACAATGTAGAAACCATTGAGCGTGTTGCTCAAGAAATTAGCGAATGGGTGCCTGAGGCAACAGTTACCTCAGCCCACGGGCAAATGCGAGAGCAAGAGCTTGAGCAGATCATGACCGATTTTTATCACCAAAAATACAATGTACTGGTATGTACTACGATTATTGAAACCGGCATTGATGTACCCACAGCAAATACCATTATTATGGACAGAGCCGATAAACTCGGTCTTGCTCAGCTGCATCAATTACGCGGACGTGTTGGTAGAAGTCATCACCAAGCCTATGCTTATTTACTCACAGGTAACCCTAAAGCGCTCTCTAAAGATGCGAAAAAGCGTTTAGATGCCATTGCCTCATTAGAAGATTTAGGCGCAGGCTTTGCCTTAGCAACCCACGATTTAGAAATTCGTGGTGCCGGTGAGCTATTAGGAGACGATCAATCTGGACAAATGCAAACCATTGGCTTTAATTTATACATGGAAATGCTTGAACAGGCTGTTAACGCGCTTAAAAATGGTCAAGAGCCAACCCTTGAAAATCTATTACAAAAACAAACCGAAGTTGATTTAAAGCTACCTGCCTTGTTACCTGATGATTATATTCATGATGTTAACGCGCGTTTAGGTATGTACAAGCGTGTAGCAAGTTGTGCTAACCTTGCTGATATTGATGAACTGCAAGTAGAATTGATAGACCGCTTTGGTTTATTACCTGATGCAGCTAAAAACCTATTTAGTTTACAACAACTAAAAATGCAGGCGAGCAATTTGGGCATAACCAAAATAGAAGCTAACCCGAAAGGAGGCTACTTTGAGTTTAGTCAAAATACCAAGGTTAATCCTAGCTTCATTATTGGTTTGATACAAAGTGCGCCACACATTTATAAAATGGATGGCGCAAATAAATTACGCTTTGCCATTAGCGAGGCGAATGCCCGTGAACGCTTAAAAATGATCACTGCTATGATTGCAGATTTCGAAAAAAAGGTTAGCCATTAATGTTGCTGAAAAAATCGCTGGTTATTTTATGCTGCTTATTTAGCAGTACTGCATTTGCAGAGCGCTGGTTTGAAGTAGAGGTGTTAATATTTAAACAGCACCCTGCTCCTTACTTACAAGAAGACTTTAGCTTAAAGCATGACGCCATTGAAGATAAAAACACCTTAGATTTATTGGCCTCTGCTTATAAAAACCAAGCAATGGACGCGTGTATAAACGGTGACCCACGCTTTCAAACACGTACATTTGCTGACACTTTGGTTAATTCAAACCCACAGTCTGCAGCGTGTAATGACAGCATTGATTATGTAAAAAGTTACGATGTGCTGCCAGTAACCCCTCAAGCACCAGTACAAGATACGATGGAGCAAACTTACCTGCTCGCTCCTGAACAACTGCAGTTTGAACAACAACGCCAAGCTTTAGACCGCAAAGGACTCACCCCTATATTACATACCGGCTGGCGGTTTGAAGGCGCAAGTAAATCACGCTCCCCTAGTATGCACTTATTTGCAGGCAACCAATTAAAAAACAATATGAACACCGGTTTTAGTTACGCCAATTCCGACTTTATTAGCTTACTTGATACTCCTGAGACATTGTTTAATGAAGCACAGTCTCCGACCATGAAATGGGAGTTAGATGGCTTATTGAAAATACATTTACGCCATTATTTATACATTAATGCGGATTTCGATATTAGTGAAAAGCAAGATAATGGTGAGCTAGAATCAGCCCGTTTTTCACAATTTAGACGCGTTTTCAGCGAAGATATTCATTACTTTGATCATCCTCGTATGGGTATGATTGTACAAATTCGAAAATTTAACCATTAACAGTAGGAAAATAATTATGAAGAAGCTCCTAATAATTGCTGCAGCACTGAGTCTTGCTGCTTGTTCAAAAGTAAGCATGGAAAATTACGAAAAAATTAAAATTGGTATGGACAAAACAGAAGTTGAAGCACTTTTAGGCAGTGCTGATAACTGTGTAGAAAAAACATTACATACTAGCTGTACTTGGGGTGATGACGCTAAAAACATCGAAATTACCCTGGTATCAGACAAAGTAACGCTTTACAGCAAAAAAGGGCTAACAGATAAATAAGGACAACAAAGGAATAACGTATGTTATTCCTCTTTTTTTGCATCGCTGGTGTAAATAAGCTCTATATTGACTATTTTACTGCGGTTTAAAGTGATTTTGTAACGCTGATAGAGCGTTTTATCCGGTTCGGTTAGAACCAATACCATGTTTAACTGATAGCGCCTTTCTACTCCCTGTTTAGAAATTTTATTGTTTTCTAAATGATAGAGCTTCCCTTCCCCTTTTTTTAAATAACGTGCAAACGGTGCGAGATTAAATTGCAGCGTTTGCTGCAAGCTATCGTAGCCTGGCAAAAATTCTTTAGCACTTACCCGGGTTTCACTAGCAAAATGCAGCCATTGCGCCGCCTGTTTGTTTTGCTGACGACGCTTAGAAAAAATTTTCCTCACTTCTTTGGGGATTTTTTTAAACCGGGTGTACTCTAACCAAATAAACTGACTCGCCACTTTATCTTTTGTGATACTGTTTTTAAAAATAAAGCGCCATTTTGGCCGCCCTCGCACAATAGCACGCCAAATAATACGGGTAATATCTTCTTTAAATATTTCTCTTAGCCCGTAAATAACCCCTAAAATTAGAATTAATGAAGCGGTTATTTCAGTAAAGGTAGAACGCGCATTGAGTATTACCACCATCACAAAAGCCATTATAACAGCCGTTACAGAGCCTTTTACCAACCGCTTTAAATAGCTATTAAGATAGCGTGTTTGGCGCTGTAAAATCACTCCATGCTCTATTAAACGCTGGAGTAAACGCATCTTATTAGTAATTCTGTTGGCGTCTTTAAGCGTTGAGTCAGAATTATATTGCTGCTCTGCTCGATACTCACTCTCTGACTTACAAAAGTTTAATAAGTCATTTCGTTCTTTAGCGTGATCGCTACTACGCGGGCCTTCATCAAGTAGCTTTAAAAAAGTTTGTTCAATTTGCCAGCTTAGGTAGTTATCAGCATTAGTATAAAACGGGATCAGCTTTTCGTTATCTGGGGTGTAACGTCTGAGTTTTCTAAGTAGGCTTTGGCTTTGTTCACAGAGCTTCATGGCTCGTTGATAAAACTCATCGCTTTCTTGAATTTTTAACGCATCTTTAATATCGGCATCAATTGCCAGACGCACTTGATAACAATATAGATTTAAATTTTGTCGGTAATCTTGCTGCTCACCTTTGTTCTTACTAACAAAACGGCTTCGTACCAATGGAAGATGAATGTTATTCGCGTTATAGGCTACAAAAGATTTAAATTGGTTATTAAAGTAAGACTCTTCGCTGAGTGTTTGCGCGTTAATACCCATTTCGTTTGGGATAGAAAAATAAAGATCGAGACGCTGCTCTGCACGCGGTGATAGTTGCGGTTCAATAACAAACGATAAATTTTCGTCTTGCTTTAACAATGATGCCTCCTTCGGTTATCTACCTGAGTTTACGTGCCTCTTTAATTTTGTTCAACAAAAAAGGCCTAGTAAAAACTAGGCCTTTTAGTAGTTCTAATGAATTAAAATTAGAACTTAACGTTTACGCTTGCAAAGATACGAGAACCAATTACGTCGTAAAGCTCTGGGACAGTACCCATATCATTACCACCTAGCACTGACTCAGGCTCTTTATCAAAGATATTATTCATACCACCAGTTAAACGAACATCGTCGTTTAAGTTATAGCTCATAGAGATATCATGGTAAACAGTGTCGTCTGTGCTAAAGAATTCACCATAGTACTCACCGTCCATACCTTTGATATAACGAGCGTTGTAAAGCACGCTGATATCATCATTAATATCGTAGTTAACTGAAAGGTTTGACTTAATTTCAGAGTAACCACCAATGTTTCCATCAATAGTGCCTGTGTAATCAATTTCGTCTTGCTCAAATTCAATTAAGTAAGTCGTATCTAGGTTGATACGGTAGTTATCAGCTGTATAAGAGATATTCCAGTCAATACCTGATGTATCTTGTGCGCCTACATTTGTTAATGCTGAGCTTAATTCAGATAAATCACCATCAGCTGTAATGTTTACTGCTGCACATGATTGCGTATTTCCAGCAAAACAGTTGCGCATTTCGTTTTGTACGTCTAAACGCGTAATTGCATTAGTAATATCAAACTTCCAGTAATCTAATGTAGTTGATAAACCGTCAGCAACTTCCCACACTAAACCGAATGTGAATGATCTGCTCTCTTCTGCTTGAAGATTATCATCGCTTGTGTAGTTAACTTCGATTTGTGCATCTTGCTCGTTACCCCATGGATCTTCTAGGTAATCGAATGAACCTGTATTACCACCAAATAATTCAGCAACATTTGGAGCTCTAAAACCAGTAGCAAGTACAGAGCGAACCATAAAGCTATCTGTTACATTCCAAGTAGCACCAAGTTTCCACGTTGTTTCACCACCAAATGTTGAGTAGTTATCGTAACGTGCAGCACCTTCTAGAGTAACTGACTCAAGCACTGGCATAGATGCTTCAAAGTATACAGATTGAACAGAGTAATCACCGTCTGTTGGGTCTTGTTGTGAAGCTGTGCTTTCGCCTCTTTGAGTAATTAAATCTGGTGTATAAAAACCACTTTCGAATCTATTCTCAACACCAATTGCGTAACCAATATCACTCTCTGTAACAGCACTGTAACCCGCAGATAGGATGAATTGCTCATTACCACCTTCGTTTGACTCTGTGTAAAGAGAGTTGCTCGATACTAATAGGTCACGATTAATTGCATCGCCACTAAACCAAAGCGCTTGGTCACCATAAATGCTTTGCTCCATGTTACCCGCATGGATTGAGTTTTGAACCTTATCTTCTGAGTCATTACGACCGTAAGTTGCGCTAATGTCCCAGCTTGCATCGTTATCTAAAAGACCTTGCAATGCAATAGACGCTCTGTATGTATCTGTTTTTTGCTCATAGATACGTGGACCCGCATCAACCATTCTACGACGGTACTCTAATGAATCGGCTAATACACCATCTTCATCGATAAATGCATTAGTGTATGCATTACTTAGCTTTGAAGTGTCTAAATCAATGCTTGCAGGTTGTGGTGCTAACTGTTGGCTTGAATCACGACGTGTGTACATTAAATCAACATTAAATGTTGTGTCTGAATCAAGTTCTTTATTAAAGCTAGTAAAGACGCTGTATAAGTCACTTGGTGTTTGTGCATAGCTTGACGGTGTGTAGTCATAACATGTATCACGGTCTTTGAATCCACCTTGACCATTTGGCGCTTTACCACCTAAAGTCCCTTCTGGGATGTAAGACGAACAACCTGGCTCAACAAATTTACGGTCTGACTGAATAATATCGCCACGGCTTGTGTACTGAGCACCTAATACTAGGTTACCGTCAGCCACTTGCATACCATGAAGTAAACTAACACCATAGTTTGTGCCGTCACCTTTGGTAGTTTGGCTACCTTCAACATTGACTTCAGAACCTTCAAAATCTTTTTTCGTGATGATATTTACAACGCCAGCGATAGCATCTGAACCATAAACAGCTGATGCGCCATCTTTTAAGATTTCGATTGATTTAATCATGGCAACAGGAATAGTGTTTAAATCAACAGAAGAATCAGCGCCAGTGCCTGATGAAACCATACGACGGCCGTTTAATAGAACTAGGGTACGCTGTGCGCCCATACCACGAAGGTTAACTGTAGCAGAACCACCAGAACCATTGTTACTAGTCCCACCTAAGCTCATACCTGCCGCTGACGGTTGGTTTGAAAGTACATCTGCAACTGAGGTGTAGCCGCTCTTAGCAATAAAATCATCACCAATTACTGTGATTGGGCTAGCCGTTTCCATATCGGTACGGTTAATACGAGAACCCGTTACTTGAATTTTTTCAATTGACTTTGCTGCTTCGTCTGCAGCTAAAACCTGAACACTTGAGAACATTGGGATCGCTGCAATTACAGCTAAACCAAGAGTTGATTTTTTCATGGATGAACCCTACTTGTTGAAAATTTACCTAAATTGGTAATGCTCACTTTTATGAGAATTTTGAGTGAGCGGGAGCAACTTAGGCGCCTTTAACTGAATGAAAACTTAACGAACGATCACCATGCAATCAATGAAAATTAAGACGTCCCACGAAAGGAACAAAGGTTACAGTATGTTTCATTGTTAATTAATAAAAACAGTTAAAAATCATAAACTAAAGACCAAGCAATCACATAAAAAACACAGCTGAAATCAAATAAGTAGAGTTTGTAATCAAATGTAATTATTACAATAATGTGCCCTAAACAGGAAAATTAACATGTTAATCACAGCTCGTTATTAAAACGGTAAAACTAGGTGTTAATTACTAACCATATTTATGCAAGTAGATTGTTTATTTAGTCTGAATTTTTTTGTTATAAGTTTTAATCACGCAAATTTTATGTGTATTGAAGGTTTAAGACGGGCTGCCAATTAAACTAAAAACGGCTATCAAAGTGGATCCATTAGATAAATCTACATATTAATGACATGGGTGCTTTATTGCACGTATGAGCACAATTGAATAAGTAAGCCAAGCAGAGCTTAAGTTATAAACTTGGAAGGTAAATGGATATGTAAAAGCTATATTAAGAATGGTTATTTTATCAGATAGACTTTAATTGCAAATAACTATTAAATGTGAGGCATTTGGCTTTGCCGCTATAATTTTACGAGAATGGCGCAGTTAAAACCCACGCCTGAGTAGAAAGCCTTTAATAGGTAACGTTAAAAAAATATTCAACATTTTCACTTATACCAGTGTTTGTATCGACAGTAGTAAGAATAAGCTTCCACACCATGTTTTTTTCTGAGCAAATCCCTACCATAGTATTAGCTACCCAAACGCTGCCCTGATTTTTAAATTGTACGGGAATGTAACCCATATACATGCTAACGCCTTCTAATTTAGCTGCAGTTATTGTTACACCAGTCGGAAACTGAGTGTAAATTGAAAACGGTGTCTCTGGTGATAGGGTTTCTTCGCTTAGCCAAACTTTAACTTGATTTGGAAAAATACACGGGTTGTTATTTTTACACTCTGTTTGTGATTGATTTACTTTTGGTGTTGATCCAGAAAAGTCACAACCTAGTAAGAATAGTAGAAAAGAAAGTAAACATACTCTATATATATACATGCAGGTTCTCAAAGTATCTAATGTATTAGTCCAACATTTGGACACGTTGGTTGATTATCGGCTTTAATGGGCAAGTAAGGTACAAATCACCTCAAAAAATAGACAGCAAGTTAATAAAGTTTGATTGATGTCATATTATTACGCAATTGACCTATCTTTTTAAGGCCAAAAAATTTATCATTTCAACCGCAAAAAAAACAAGTATTTCTTGAGATTATTATCTTTAACAACCACATATTGTGGGTTTTAGATAGTATACTTTGGAATAATAGTAGGTCCTACTTTTACAAGTAGGTAATTCATTTCTAAACGCATTTATTGCAGCGGAAGCCAGAAAATGAGCCAAACAGTAGCATCACAAACTGAGTACAATTATAAAGTTGTACGCCAATTCGCTATTATGACAGTGATTTGGGGCATCGTTGGCATGGGTATTGGGGTTCTGATAGCTGCCCAATTAGCTTGGCCAGCTCTTAACTTTGACACACCATGGTTAACTTACTCTCGACTTCGTCCGTTACACACGAACGCAGTAATTTTCGCATTTGGTACAAGTGCACTTTTTGCGACGTCTTATTACGTCGTACAACGTACATGTCAAACGCGCCTTCTTTCAGACAAATTAGCCGCCTTTACCTTCTGGGGTTGGCAGTTAGTTATTGTTCTAGCAGCAATTACTCTACCTATGGGTATTTCAAGTTCTAAAGAGTATGCAGAACTTGAGTGGCCAATCGATATCTTAATTGCTGTTGTTTGGGTAACTTACGCTATTGTATTTATGGGCACTATTGCAAAACGCAAAGTAGCGCATATTTATGTAGCTAACTGGTTCTATGCTGGTTTCATTATTACTGTTGCAGTACTTCATATTGTTAACAGCATGGCTGTTCCTGTCTCACTAACTAAATCATACTCAATTTACGCCGGTGCGGTTGATGCAATGGTTCAGTGGTGGTACGGACACAATGCAGTAGGTTTCCTTCTAACTGCTGGCTTCCTAGGTATGATGTATTACTTTGTACCAAAGCAAGCGGGTCGTCCAGTTTACTCATACCGTTTATCGGTTGTTCACTTTTGGGCTCTTATCTCGCTTTACATTTGGGCAGGTCCTCACCACCTTCACTACACTGCGCTTCCTGATTGGACGCAAAGCTTAGGTATGGTGATGTCTATTATCTTATTCGTACCGTCTTGGGGGGGTATGATCAACGGTATTATGACGCTCTCAGGTGCATGGCATAAGCTACGTACTGACCCAGTTTTACGTTTCTTAGTGGTTTCATTGTCTTTCTACGGTATGTCGACATTTGAAGGCCCGATGATGGCAATTAAATCTGTTAATGCGTTATCGCACTACACAGATTGGACTGTAGGTCACGTTCACTCAGGTGCATTAGGTTGGGTTGCGATGATTTCTATCGGTGCTATTTACCACCTTATCCCTGCGTTATTCTCGCAAGGTCGTATGTACAGCATCAAATTAATCAATACACACTTCTGGTTACACACAGTGGGTGTTGTTTTATACATTGTTGCAATGTGGATTTCAGGTGTAATGCAAGGTCTAATGTGGCGTGCAGTTAACTCTGACGGTACATTAATGTACAGCTTTGTACAGTCGTTAGAAGCCTCTCATCCTTTCTATGTTATGCGTTTCTTAGGCGGTGTGTTCATCGTTACAGGTATGCTGGTTATGGCTTATAACGTTTATCGTACAGTTTCAGCGAAAAATAACTCGTTAGAACTTGATGAACAAGCGCAGTTAGCATAACGGAGTTAGATAATGAGCAATAAAAATTCACAAAACAAACACGAAATTATCGAGAAAAACATTGGCCTCATGGCCATCTTGACTGTTTTCGCAATCAGCTTCGGTGCATTAGTAGAAATTACGCCGCTAATGTTCCAAGACGATACAACCAAGCCAGTGGATGGGTTACGCCCGTTAAACGCACTAGAGTTTGAAGGTCGCGACATTTATGTACGTGAAGGTTGTGCTAACTGTCATTCTCAAATGATCCGTCCATTTCGTGATGAAGTTGAGCGTTACGGTCACTACTCTGTAGCAGGCGAGTCAGTATGGGATCACCCTTTCCTTTGGGGTTCTAAACGTACTGGCCCTGATTTAGCACGAGTAGGTAAACGTTACTCAGATGATTGGCATTATGCGCACTTAATGGATCCACGTGCCGTGGTTCCTGAGTCTAATATGCCAAGTTTCCCTTGGTTAGCAGAGAACACGCTTGATACAAGTCTGACTCTGAAAAAACTACAAATTTTCCGTGACACGTTTGCTATCAATCCAGAAAACCCAAAACACCCGGGTCTAGGTTATGGCAGTGACGAGGAATTAATCGCTGACATTGCTAAAGTTGACGCAATGAATGACGGTAAAGGTGCAACAGAAATGCAAGCCCTTATCGCTTATTTGCAACAACTTGGCACACATTTGAAGTAGATTATTATGGACTACGGGACATACAGAGGCATTTTGACTCTGGTAATTTTAGTATTATTTATTGTGATTGTTGGATGGGCATATAGCAAGCGTAGTAAAGGTCGTTTTAAAGACGCTGCTAATGTCATATTTGAAGATGAAAAAAAACACAACAATACACTCTCTAACGAGGAAAAGGGGTCTGAGAAATGACTAGCTTTTGGAGTATATGGGTTATTGTATTAACCCTTGCATGCTTAATCATTATCTTTGGTCTACTAGTTTGGAACTTAAAAAACTATGTAGGCGTAAAAGAAGGTGAAAGCTGTGGACATGAGTTTGACGGCATTGAAGAATTAAACAATCCACTACCAAAATGGTGGACTTACATGTTCTTCGCAACGTTTGTGTGGTCTGTTTATTACTTAGCAGCCTACCCAGGTTTAGGTAATTGGGAAGGTTTAGCAAAATGGACAAGCTCAAACCAAGGTATTACCTCTTTAACTGAATCGAAAGAAGCAGTCCTTGAAGCGAAAGAAGATGGCCGTTTTGTAAAGCTAGATGCTGAATACCGCGCTGCTGAAGAGCGTTTTGGTCCTATTTTTAATGAATTGGCTCAAATACCTGTTCTAGATTTAGTAGAGTCTAAATTTGCTGGTGATGCAGCACAGCAAGTTGCGCTAGAAAACGGCACTAAACATGAGCAAACTCAAGGTCAACTCGCAGTTGAAATTGGTCAACGTTTGTTCTCACAAAACTGTGCACAATGTCATGGCTCTGATGCTCGTGGTGGTACTGGCTTCCCTAACCTCACTGACAACGATTGGTTGTACGGTGGTACACCTGACAAGATCAGAGAAACATTACTTTTAGGTCGTGTTGCAGCAATGCCACCTTGGGGTGATGCATTAGGTGAGCAAGGCGTTAAAGAAATGACAGCTTATGTACTTAGCCTATCTGGTCGTACTGTAAACCAAAAAGATGCCGATGCAGGTAAAGCGAAATTCGCGATGTGTGCAGCATGTCATGGTGCAGATGGTAAAGGTTCAGTTGCACACAACTTACCGTTTGGTGCACCAAATCTAACTGATAACATTTGGTTATACGGTGGCTCTCAACGCGCTGTTGAAGAAACACTTAACCATGGCCGTGCTGGTGTAATGCCTGCATGGAAAGAGATTTTAGGCGAAGATAAAATTCACCTATTAACTGCTTACGTTTACAGCTTATCGCAAGATAAATAACGATAAAGTTAACAAAACGTTTCAGTTTTAATCTTTTTATTTCAGTAGATTAATTCAGATCAAAAAAGCCTCCACTCGGAGGCTTTTTTTTAGTCTTTTCATTCTATTTATTATAATATAGCCGCACATTAATTAATTTTAGAGCGACTATGCAACCGACTCCGTGGTATAAAAATTTTTGGCCTTGGTTTTTAATCTTCTTTCCTTTAGCTGCAATTATTGGCTGCATTAGTTTATTTATTACAGCCATTGGTAACGGCCCAGATATGGTTGTAGATGATTACTATAAAAAAGGCAAAGCAATCAACTTAGAACTCGTTAAGTTTGATAAAGCAAAAGCGTTGTATTTACATGGCGACCTAAATGTATCAGATGAGCGTGTCAGCTTTAAATTTACCAAAGGAGATACCAGTAATATACACGCATTAAGATTGTCGTTTTTTCACCGTACCATAAAAGCGCACGATTTTGAGGCCACTCTCACCCCAAATGCTAATCAAGAGTTCACTGCATTATTAGAAAGCTATATACCAGGCGCATATTCGGTGTTTATTGAACCCGTTGATAACAGTTGGAAAATGAAAGAAAACGTTAGTTTACCAACCACCGCCACCGTTTTAGTGACTCCTAACTATAAGTAGTATTTAGTATGTCTAAAAATTGCTTTCATTGTCTTGAAAGTGTGCCTGCTGGATTTAGCGCACATGTTGTTATAGACAATACCGCTGAGCCAATGTGTTGCATTGGCTGCCAAGCTGTTGCACAAAATATCATTGACCAAGGGATGACCGACTACTACAAATATCGCACTGTTAGTGCCGGTAAAGTAGAGCAACTCATCCCTGAACAACTCGCTTTTATTAAAAGCTATGACAATGAAGATATTCAAGATGAGTTTATCAGTACGCATAACGACAACTCTGAGGTGCTTCTCAGTGTTGAGGGCATTATCTGCGCCGCCTGTGCCTGGCTTATTGAAAAGCAATTACTTAACCTTAAATCGGTAAAGCGCGTTGATGTAAACACCTCAACTAATCGCGCTATGATCCAATGGGATAAAAGCGCAACCCCTTTAAGTGAGCTAATCACCTCACTGGCTGAAATAGGTTACAAAGCCTATCCATTCCAATCAGATGTAGAAGCCCAGCAAAAACAACAAACAGCTAAAGCCTATATTCGCCGCCTCGGTGTGGCAGGCTTAATGACCATGCAAGTGATGATGTTTGCCTTTGCTATGTACTTTGGCATGTTCTCTGGGATGGACAGTAATTTTGAACAGTACTTTAGATGGATCAGCTTGATCCTTGCAACGCCCGTTATTTTATACAGCGCCCTGCCCTTTTTAAGTAATGCAATTAACGGCTTAAAAGCAAAACAACTGAATATGGATTTACCGGTATCATTGGCGATTTTTGGTGCCTATGGCGCAAGCTGTTACGCCACCGTAATGGAAGTCGGTGAAGTTTACTTTGAATCTATTTGTATGTTTACCTTTTTACTCTTATTAGGTAAATACTTAGAATTTAGAGCGCGCTTAAAGGCCAGTGAATTTACAGCCAACTTACAAAAGCTACTGCCACTGACTGCCCGTACACTCGATGAAAACGGCAAAGAGCACATAATTGCCGCTAAAAAGCTCAAGCTTAACGATATCGTTTTAATAAAAGCAGGCGAAACTATCCCTGCCGATGGCATCTTAGTCAAAGGCAGCACCAGTGTTGATGAGTCTATGATGACTGGTGAACATCAGCCAGTACGAAAGTATATTGATCATAACGTGTATGCGGGCACGGTTAATCATGATGGTATTATTGAAATAAAAATCAATAAGCTGGGCCAAAATACCCTGCTTAATCAAATTATTCGCCTGCAACATAATGCCCTAACAAAACGCCCACGGTTAGTAGAAATTACCGACAAAGTAGCGCAGTGGTTTGTTGCCGTGTTACTGGTTTTTGCCTCTCTAACCGCCATTGGCTGGTATCAAATTGACCCTGATGTCGCTTTTTGGATCACTATATCGGTGTTAGTGGCCACTTGCCCGTGCGCATTGAGTTTAGCTATTCCAACCGCGTTAACGTGTGCTGTGGCTACCTTAACTCGTAAAGGAATATTAATTAAGCAAGCACATGTGCTCGAAACACTCTCAAAGCTTACTTTAGTTGCTTTTGATAAAACCGGTACGCTTACGCAAGGTAAATTTAGCCTCGATGTTGTTGACATACTTGATGATAACTACAGCAAAGAGCAAATTCTTGATATTGCAGCACAGCTTGAGAGCTATTCTGAGCACCCTATTGCTAGTGCCTTTAAAGAGTTTAAAGGTCAGCGTAAATTTGACGATGTACAGCTCCATCCAGGGGTTGGGATCAGCGCTCAATACGATAATACGCACTACGCCATTGGTAAAAGTGGCTGGTTTGATACCAAAAAAACCAATGCGCAAGCTACCCTTTACATAAACAAGCAACCCGTTGCACGCTTTTACTTTGTTGATAAAGTAAAAACAGATGCCGATAAACTCATTAACTCGTTAAAGGCTGCCAATCTAAGTTGTCATATGCTAACAGGTGACGCCTCAGATGCCGGTGCCAAGGTGGCAAAAAAATTAAAGCTTGATTCAGTACAAGCCAGTTGTAGTCCAAAAGATAAACAAGACGCCGTTGATCATTGGTCAACTCAAGGTGAAGTTGTTGCTATGGTTGGCGATGGCGTAAACGACAGCCCAGTATTTGCCAGCGCCCACTTATCAATCGCCATGGAAACAGGAGCTGATATCTCTAAAAACAGTGCCGATGTTGTGCTGCTTAACAGTGATTTAGCCTCTATTGATCATTTGTTGACGATTGCTAGGCAAACACGGCGTATAATTAAGCAAAACCTAGCGCTTTCTTTATTATATAATGGCTCTATATTACCGCTTGCTGCTATGGGTTTAGTTGCGCCTTGGATGGCGGTAATTGGTATGTCTGCCAGCTCTATTATTGTGATATGTAATTCACTAAGGCTATTAAAGTTATGAGCATAATTTATATTTTAGTTCCTATCGCTATCTTGTTTGTACTAATTGCCATTGGCGTGTTTTTTTGGGCAGTAAAAGGCGAGCAATTCTCTGATTTAAACAAGCAAGGCCACAGTATTTTGTTTGAAGACGATAAAGAGCAACATAATAAAAGTAATGATTGATCCAATTTTTGTTAGCGCTTTTTTAATGGGGTTGATTGGCAGTGGCCATTGCATTGCTATGTGCGGCGGCATTGCCAGCTCATTACAATTAGCCAGTAACAAGCGCCAAACTTGGTTGTATTCTCTAGCCTATAATAGCGGCAGAGCGCTAAGTTATATGCTTGCTGGTGCCCTAGTCGCCGGTATTAGTAGTCAATTTGCCACACAAAACTCGGCCTTTGCGCTGTTTTTATCATTTTTAGCGGGCGTGTTTATGTTACTGGTCGGCGTTTATATCATGCGCTTAGCCGCGACATTACAATGGCTCGAAAAACTCGGCAAAACCCTCATTTGGCAGCACTTAATTAAACTTAATAAATATTTAATGCCCATTGATTCCCCATTAAAAGCGCTTGGTTATGGCGCACTATGGGGCTGGTTACCGTGCGGCTTAGTATATTCTGCGCTCACATGGGCGATGACCAGTGGCACTGCCATAAATGGTGCTCTGGTTATGCTGGCATTTGCCCTAGGGACGTTCCCTGCCATGATCACCTTAGGTGTGGCTGCACAAAAGCTCAATACGCTTTTTAATCACCCTTGGACGCGAATAATATTAGGCAGTGTTATCATTTGGTATGGTATCTACCTTTTGATCATTGCAACAGACAAGCTAGTGCATTAACATTGGTAAATGTTGTGCATAGAAATTTAACGGATTGAACTTATGGATTTTTCTCAAAGTCGTGCTAAAGGTAATTGTGCCATTAGCTGTAATAACTGCAGTATTAGCCAGTTATGTTTACCATTTTCTTTAAATGGCCAAGAAATGGATAAACTTGATGAGATCATTGAGCGAAAAAAACCATTACACAAGGGTGACTACTTATTTGAATCGGGCGCACCTTTAAATGCAATTTATGCAGTTCGTTCGGGGTCGTTTAAATCGTATACCTTGTCAGAGCAAGGCGATGAGCAAATTACAGGCTTTCATTTAGCGGGTGACCTTGTTGGCTTTGACGCCATCAATAAAATGCAACATCAAAGTTTTTCTCAAGCACTAGAAACCTCAATGGTATGTGAAATTCCCTTTGAAACTCTTGACGAACTAGCCGGTAAACTGCCTAAATTGCGCCAACAAATAATGCGTTTAATGAGCAGTGAAATAACCTACGATCAGGAAATGCTGTTATTACTGAATAAAAAATCAGCAGAAGAACGCCTAGCGAGTTTTATCTATAATTTATCAGAGCGTTTTGGTGAGCGTGGTTTTTCTCGTAAAGAATTTAGATTTACCATGACCCGCGGTGAAATTGGCAACTACCTCGGTTTAACAGTAGAAACTATTAGCCGTTTGTTAAGTCGTTTCCAAAAAGCCGACTTAATTAAAGTAGAAGGTAAATTTATTACTATTTTAGATAATGACGCTTTAGCCAAAACTGCTGCGATTGTTAAGCCTCGTTAATAATCGCTTCTCATTTTAAAATTAATCCTACCCTGAATTGGAGCGTAATTATTGCAATTATGCTCTATCTCTACTAACACTTTGAGTAGAGCTATTAACCATTCACTTTTAAGAGTCGATGAATGAATTGTCTGGCTCATTTTTTAATATAAAAGCAACTACGTCCTATTAAACTCTTACATAGAAGGACAATCTTATGCCTAAATCTTTATTTCTATTTATCGCTCTTTCTTTAAGTATTTTATTTAGTAGCCAAGCATCGAGCTCAATGATCCCCGATGATGGCATTGATGACTCAGAAGCACTAAAAGACTTGATTTTAAACACTGCAGAAAATTCCGCGCTAAAAATAGAAGAGCCAGGAGTTTATGACATCTGCTCAGCTATTATTGTTAGAAATCTTAACAATATTGTTATTACAGCTAATACTGGCGTTATACTAAAAAAGTGTGACCAATTTGAAGGAGAGTATATTTTATCCTTTTATAATTCACGCTTCATAGAAATTAATGGTTTTATTTTTAGAGGGTTAACCACAGACAAAATTAATTATGTTTGGGGTGAGCAAGGTATCCTTTTTGCAGGCTCCGAAGATATTTCAATTAAACATAATCAATTTTTTGATTTTGGCGATGCGGCTATAAGAGCAACATCTTCACACTTATCATCCCATGATACGAATATCAATTCTTTCAGAATTGATATTCGTAATAATTACTTTGAAAATGTCACACAAGTAACAACTACTCACCCGTGGAATAATAACTATGGAGGTACGCATGATATTACAGTTGAAGATAATATTTTTGAGGGATTGAAGGGAGCATTGAAATTTGCCACGGTTAAACCTGTATCAAAGGCTCTAGTAAGATATAACACTTTCAAAAACACCAAAGGCACCGCTATAGAAATTACTTATTACTCTAACGTAAAAATTATTGCTAATACCTTCATAGACAGTGATAAGTTTATCCTCAATGCTTACCCTAACAAACCAAAAAGTGTGACGGAGCCTTTTAATTGGGGAAGTATTTATTTTACTCACAACACAGTTTTACGTTCTAAGGGAGGCATTAGAATACAGTCAGATGTAACCGGCGAGCTAATAGATGACAAATACGTAAGAGGCATTTATATCAATAACAATCACTTTATTGACGTTGATATGACTGTTTATCCTGAAAAAAAATATTGGTATCTTATTAATTTATTTACTCGAGGTGGAAAGAGTTATCTATTTTCTACAATCAAAGATAATGTTTATAACTTACTACCCGAAGTAGACTTTGTGAAAAAAACGAGTGGATTCACTGTGGAAGACAACACTTTAATAAAGCCTGAAAATAATTAAATTTTGTAAAGCTCTACACACGTTAATGCAGGGTAAGGGTTTCAAAATTAGAGAAGCTTTATTTCTTGATATAGAACAAGAATATTAGTGCTACCCCTTTAACTGTTGTGTATTTGCGTTACACTCAAGGTATAACTGTTAAGTGAATGGAGTAGCACAATGGAAACGATTAAACGTATTATCGCGGTTATTGACCCAACTAAAGACGATCAAAATGCCCTCGCGCGTTCAATAGATTTAGCCAAAAAATCAGGGGCTAGCATTACCGCCTTTATGACGGTGTACGATTTCTCTTACGAAATGACTACTATGCTCTCTGGTGATGAACGTGAAGCAATGCGTAAAGCAGTGTTAAAAGATCGCGAACTATGGTTAAAAGATCTTGTCTCTCCTTATCAAAACATTAATATTAATACCCAAGTCATTTGGCATAACCGCCCTTACGAAGCCATTATTAATACCGTTATTAATGATAAATATGACCTAGTGATCAAAGGTACTCATCAGCATGGTGCTCTTAAAGCGGTTATTTTCACGCCAACAGACTGGCACTTAGTCAGAAAATGCCCAACCCCTGTATTATTTGTAAAAGATATGGCGTGGCCAGCACATGGGAATATTTTAGCGGCTGTTAATGCAGTCAGTGAAAATGATCAGCACCTGTCACTGAATAAACGCATAATTAAAGATGCACAATTTTTATGTGAACTGGCTAATGCTAAACTTAACTTAGTCAATGCCTACCCTGCTACACCAGTAAATATTGCGATAGAAATCCCAGAATTTAACCCTGGGCTTTACAATGAATCAGTTAAAAAACATCATATTGAATCAACCAATGAACTAGCTAACGAGTTTAACCTAACCTCTGATCAATGCTTTATTGAAGAGGGATTGCCAGAAGATGTGATACCGGATGTTGCAAAACGCTTAAACAGCGAATTAGTGGTTATTGGCACGGTCGGACGGACTGGCTTAAGCGCTGCCTTAGTAGGCAACACTGCTGAGCATGTTATTGACAGCCTTGATTGTGATGTACTTGCACTTAAACCTGATGGGTACGTAAGCCCGCTTGCAGAAAGTTAGCGTTTGCAGTAGCTCCCATATTACATATGACTTATAATATGCCCCTTTATTTTTAGCAATTAATTTTGCCGTACTATTTTATAAGGGGGCGTAGTGTCTCATTCTGCTCAAGCCAAAGCTCAATACAACTTAAATAAGCTTCAAAAGCGTTTACGCCGCCTCACAGGTCAAGCTGTCATGGACTTTAACATGATTGAAGAAGGTGACCGTATTATGGTGTGCTTATCGGGTGGCAAAGACAGTTACACTATGCTCGACATGTTGCAACATTTACAACGTGTTGCACCTATCAAGTTTGATTTATTTGCAGTAAATCTCGACCAAAAACAACCTGGTTTTCCTGAGCATGTGCTTCCTGAGTATCTTGATAATTTAAATATTGAATACAAAATTGTAGAAGAAGATACCTACAGTATTGTAACTGATATTATTCCTGAGGGTAAAACAACCTGCTCGCTTTGCTCTCGCTTGCGCCGCGGTATTTTATATCGCACTGCTAAAGAGTTAGGTGCGACTAAAATTGCACTGGGTCATCACCGCGATGATATGATAGAAACCTTGTTTTTAAATATGTTTTATGGCGGAAAACTAAAAAGTATGCCGGCTAAACTAATGAGCGATAACGGTGAGCATATGGTTATTCGCCCACTGGCATATTGTAAAGAAGCCGATATAAGCAAATATGCGTTCAGCCAAGGCTACCCTATTATTCCGTGTAATTTATGTGGCTCACAAGAAAACTTACAGCGTAAACACACTAAAAATATGCTAGAGCAATGGAATAAAGAGCACCCAGGCCGTATAGAGAGTATTTTCACCGCCATGCAAAACGTTGTGCCTTCACACTTAGCTGATAATCAATTATTTGATTTTACCAACTTGCAAACGGGTGACGTTATTGATGGGGGCGATATCGCGCTCGATAAACCAGATATTCCAAAAGTCCCAGTTAATCATGAACAAGATGAAACAAACCAAGCCGACGTGGTTACCATTAATTTAAGCTAATTTTTAAGGGTTTGTAGTAATGCAAACCCTTCACTTTGTTCTATGCTGCTACTGACCAGCAGCTAATCCTTGTAAAAACTCTAAACTCTGCATTTCTTGTTTGTTTGCCTGATAAGGCAACTGTTGTAAGCTGTCGTAAGCAAAATCTTCAATAGTAAACTCGCTAATTTCACTTTCACCAAAACTGTTAAGCTCACCTGGGCTTGGCGACATTCGCTCAACAACAAAATCGCTTAACCGTAAGTCATTCGTTTGCTTGGGCAAAACAGACCAATGCGCTTTAAAGTCAATTTGCTGACTGCCCTCATTTAAACGCGCTTTAGCAACTAAATGTGCTAATGGCGAAGTTCCACTGTATAAGTTAGCTCTTAAACGGTATAAGCCACTTTTTATAACTGTTAAATTGGCCGGTACTATCATGTTTTCATTACGTGGATAGGCGTTTTCAAAACCAGTTAAGGTTGCACTAGGCGGCATATAGTGTATTTGTGCCACCACCGAGACTATTTTACCCGCGATATCGGCTTCAACTAATAATTGTAAATTACGTGGATAGTCTTCTTCACCTTTAAATGTCATTGCCAGCTCGTTTTGACGAGCCACACCACTTTGCGTTTTTAGCGACTTTTTGGTGTCTGTATTACTGAGTGTTACTACCGCCTTACCTAAATTTGGGGCGCTTACGGTTAGCTCTATAGCTTGTGGATACACATACCGATATTGAGACAAGCTCACTGTTAACTCCCCGCCTTGCTCACCCACTGGGCTGCTAACAGGAAAGAACTGATTTGGCTTAAGTCTGTCCTCATCATATACCGTTAATGGTTGTGAATAAGGCGGAAACGCCAAACTTTGTTGATACTGTTGTGCCACCGCCGATGCCGCTTTGGCTAAGTCTTCATCAAATGCTGACTGAGTTACTGAGCTGGTTTTTGTTGTTGCCTTTATCACAGGTTGGCTTAGCGTGCGCTGCTGAGCAGGAGGTGTCGATATCGGCTTTTTATCATTGAGAGGGGCTTGTTTTAGGGGGTAACTTGCATGACCCTCATCAATTAAAAACCACATAAGTAGGCCCATGCTGATAGCAAAGCCAATCACGTAGGACTTTTTCATCGGTTAGTTATCCTATATAAAACGTGTAGTACGTATACTACACGATGTTTTAAGTATGCTTATATCACGGGATCACATTATATATAAGTGCCGATGCACTCAAATTATCTGAGTCTTTTACATAACGATATTGTTTCTTCCAAAACCAACTACCTGTGGTTTCATCTACGGTTTCAAACCCTAGCGTGTCGCCAGCTACCGTAATGTTATTCATCGCAATCGTTACATTTCCTTGGCGCTGCGCTTGTTGAATCTCATTATGACTGTAACTGTTAGTCATCATTAATGGGTAATGATATGGCATAAAACTATTAACAGCATCACCTTGCGATTTTAAACGCCCATTAGTGTCAATATTGGTGCTACAGCTACCAAATGAGTTTACCGAGCTTGCACCACATGATGAGTGAGTAGCCACTACCGAGTCGTCATTACCGCGTAAAAATCCAGCCGTTAAACCTAAGTAAGCATTACCATCGGCTACAAAACGTAAACGAGGTGTGCGTGCATCAGGTAATGGCGCAATTCTGCGTGCATTATTTACTTTTAAATCGTGCAATACGCCTATCGCCTCATTAACTTCACTGCCTAACCACCACGTTAGCGCGGCATCTACAGCAAAATTCCACGATGCGCCTGTTAATGTACTCACCGCTAAGTCGGCCAATTCACTGCCGCCACCAGCACCGGCTAAATCAAAGGTGGCAATAATATTAAGCGGCTGTAATCCGGAACTTGCAAGCCAGTTTTCTTGGTTATCTATAATATATCGGGCAACTAAGTCACCGGTTGAATGAGTCACAAATACACAGCCTGGCTCGCATAGATTTGAGCGAGAAATTTGCTGTAGTTTAGGCCATACCCAATCGGTGGTGATTTTTCCTTCTATTCGTTCATATGCAGGCCAATCGATGCGCTCATCTGCGCGGTTCACCCAGTAAGACTGCCAATAGCTTTGTCCATCGTTTATCACATCACTGGCTGCTCTATTGGTAAGTTGTGATACCTGTAAGCCATGAATTAAAATTACCTTATACTCTTTACTGAGCGCAGAAAAACTCATTAGCAGGCTTAATGCTGCTGCAAATAAAGAGACGCGTTTAAATATGTGTGTGTTGTTCATATTAATCCTTAACTGATTCAATATTTTTATTATGCTTAGCTTGTTACACGCTGTTGTCGGTGCATGGTAAAAGCAACGCATTGACCAGTATTGGGAACAAAGTTAAAAAATGCAACATTTTGTTATCATTTTCGCTGTTAAGGCTAAATATCTGCGTTAAAATACGACAAAAGCGCTAAACTATTGTGCTATTTGGAACAGTTTATGGGCTTTATAAACCGCCATTGAAAACACCGTGAACTTTTTTGTTAACTATCGCACGGCACTACTTTTTATCAGCGTAATAGCGTAAGTTAGTTACATACGAACAACCAAGGAATCATAATGATAAAAAAAATAATATGTGGTGGCTTTTTATTAACCGCCATTTCCGCCCCTAGTTTTGCCGCGAGTGTTAACACCCAACTTGAACAAGCAACACAAAGTGTGAGTGAAAAAATCATTACATGGCGTCGTCACTTACATCAATATCCAGAGCTGAGTAATCGCGAATTTGAAACCGCCAAGTACATTACTGAACATTTAAAATCACTGGGTCTTGAAGTACAAACCGGTGTTGCTCATACCGGTGTTGTGGCAAAATTAAGCGGCGGTAAAAAAGGCCCTTTAATCGCATTGCGTGCTGATATGGATGCTTTACCGGTTACCGAACAAGTTGATTTATCCTTTGCCTCTAAACAAACATCAACCTATCGAGGCAATGAAGTAGGCGTTATGCATGCCTGCGGGCACGACACTCATGTTGCTATTTTAATGGCCGTGGCAGAGTCACTGGTAAAAATAAAAGATCAGTTAGCGGGCGAAGTACTGTTTGTATTTCAACCGGCTGAAGAAGGTGCCCCCGAGGGAGAAGAAGGTGGCGCTGAGCTGATGTTAAAAGAAGGCTTATTTAAGCAAAAGCCTGAGGCCGTGTTTGGTTTACATGTCACCAGCTCACTCAATACAGGGCAAATTGGCTTTCGTGAAGGGCCACTAATGGCCAGTGAAGATTCTTTCACAATTAACGTTACTGGGCGTCAAACACATGGTTCACGTCCATGGAATGGCGTAGACCCAATTGTTGCTTCATCACAAATTATAATGGCAACTCAAACAATCGCCTCTCGCCAAGTTGATGTAACTAAAGCACCTTCAGTCATTTCGTTTGGCGCAATTAATGGCGGCATACGCTCAAATATAATCCCTGATAATGTAGAGCTGATTGGTACCATTAGAACCTTTGATCAAACTATGCGTGCCGATATTAAAAAACGTTTAGCTAAAACCGCAGAGCTGGTAGCCGAATCCGCTGGTGCTAAAGCCGATGTGCATATAGACCACGGCTACCCTGTCACAGTAAACAATGTAGCACTCACCCAAAAAATGACCCCAACGCTTGCCCGTATTGCTGGTGCTGACAACATTATTACCACCGATTTAATTACCGGCGCAGAAGACTTTAGTTATTATGCGCTTGAAACCCCTGGGCTATTTTACTTTTTAGGCGTCACTCCAAAAGATCAAAACGCTAAAACGGCAGCAAGTAATCATTCACCTCAGTTTTATGTTGACGAAAGCGCCTTACAACTCGGCGTAGAATCATTATCTCAACTGGTTGTTGACTACTTACAATAACAACTCAACGTAACAAGCACAGGGGTAATAACCTTGTGCTTGTAAAGCTAGGGTCTGTTGACCTTTGCGGATTAATATTTGTTCAAGCTAGGGGCGGTTTAATCGCGGCGCGAGGTTTGTAACCTAGTGGACTAAGTAAGAACCGAGCAACAAAGAGTAAATCGCCCCTAGGCAGAACCCGAAGGGCAGCGCCTGTTTGGCATTGATGCTGCGTTATCGCCTATTTCTGGGGAATAACCACACCACATAGGCTCTGCCTTGCCT
>NZ_PNCV01000398.1:0-318 GCF_005886925.1 Pseudoalteromonas sp. S3260 | reverse complement strand
ACGATCCCTGCCCATGCTTAAGTGGCAGTAAATTCAAAAAATGCTGTATGTCTTGATGTGATACCGCCGCCCAGTGGCAGCTTTAGGTATTCGCTTAATTAGTACAAGAAACCCTTGGCTCGCACCTGCTATTGCACCCTGATTAGCGCGCTCTGACTGGCCAAGCGCCATTATGCGCAGGCCATTACGCGTGTGCTAAAGACGAGGACTTATTCATATCCACAAGTTGATCGTAAAAGGCTGCACTATCCATTTGCGGCTCGTTCAGTGGCTCATATTGGCGATGATGTTTTGCCTGTACGCTCGGATCGCAATTGT
>NZ_PNCV01000397.1:0-316 GCF_005886925.1 Pseudoalteromonas sp. S3260 | reverse complement strand
CTAAGCCATCTCGGAACAACAGTTCGTAGCCGACCAGTGTTTTCTCTCTATCCAGAATGGGCTGACGCGCAGCGTAAAAATTCATTTATTGGCACTTCCAAAAATACGTTGCTAATTGCTTAACAATATATGAAAAATCTAGGTTGTTTTCATTAATAATTATACTTTTTTGTGAGCTAAGTGCGCAAATGTGACGTTGAAACCATCATATGTATCAAATATTTAATACATAAGTATGAATATCGCACTAATTGGAGTTGCGGGTCAGGGCCATGCTATAGTGGTGTGAGCGTACGTTGTGATAAAAATACACTGC
>NZ_PNCV01000396.1:0-339 GCF_005886925.1 Pseudoalteromonas sp. S3260 | reverse complement strand
AGGCTTTTTCTAAAGCTTGAACAAAGTCTAGCGGGTGATAAAAAGAAATATACTGCAGCGCATCGGCAATGCTGTCGATAAAATCTTGCTGGCGAATAGTGCTCATGATTAATCCTTCCTACTGGGCCACACCTTCAGTTAATACATAAGTCGGTGCGACGACTCGGTGACGTGTGCACGGTTAGACCGCGTCTTCTGATAAAGTGTAACTTATGATAACCTCCCTGCCCGTTTCGGGCTAGTTCTTCGAGTTGAAGATAATGACAAATTCGCAATTACATTGCCGTAAATTGGCGCTTTCATCCTCGCCGTGTGAGGTGTTTGCCCAATTACACCATC
>NZ_PNCV01000395.1:0-305 GCF_005886925.1 Pseudoalteromonas sp. S3260 | reverse complement strand
CAGCCGTTTTAGGCCCAACTTTGACGTGTCACGCTGATGGGTGGCGATATGCTTTACATGCCAGCGGGAGAAAAACCCCGAAGATTCCAACGTATGCAAGACCGTAGCTATACCGCCTTGGCCGCCTCGCGCGGTGGCTAACGTAATGTTTTTGTACTGTTTCATCCTCATTCCTCAATGCTACAAAGCGCTTGGCGTACCTTGCCCGATGCGGTTTTTTCTAGTTGCTATACCGGTGTTACTTTCACCTGCATGCTTTGACCCAAGCGCTCCTTGGTATTGCTTATTAATTGCTGGCGCTGGTG
>NZ_PNCV01000394.1:0-408 GCF_005886925.1 Pseudoalteromonas sp. S3260 | reverse complement strand
CCCTGACAGTCCACCTCGTAACGCACGATATTGCCGAGCAGCTGGTGGCGGCGAATCACGCCCGGGCAACCGGGGCCGGCATTGTCTGGCAAGGGTTGGGTCGGGAAGTTGGTATATTCATCCTGCTGTCCCTGGGGGCTGGTGTCCGGTTGCAGGTACAGCGCTTCCGGACGCAGTGCCACGCGCGGGCTGTCGCTTTCGTAGCCGAGCAGCGGGCGCGCCAGCTCGCGACCGATCAGATTGTAATGCCCCATGAAGCCCGCCGCCGTGGCATCCACCGGGCGGGTATACAGCGACTCGGCATTGCCCTGTTGCAGGATGCGCCCCTGATGCATCAGGAAGATGCGGTCCGACAGCAACAGTGCCTCTTCCTGATCGTGGGTCACGAACAGGGTGGTCAGGCCGAGG
>NZ_PNCV01000393.1:0-249 GCF_005886925.1 Pseudoalteromonas sp. S3260 | reverse complement strand
TGCCAGCCAGCAGGGCGTGCGCTTCCTGCCCCTGCGCAGTCCCCTTGACCGACTCGACCCCCACGTTGCGCAGCCCCCCTCGTGGCCGCTCGACCGCGTCGATGAGGCGACTGCGCATCGCGCCCATGCGGGCGCACGCCAGCAGATGGTGCGGTGCGACATCGACGTTGGCGCCGAGATCCAGCAGGCTGCAGGCGCGCGCGCCGCGCGTGGGCACCGCGGCACAGATGGCAGGTCGCTCCACCCCTT
>NZ_PNCV01000392.1:0-523 GCF_005886925.1 Pseudoalteromonas sp. S3260 | reverse complement strand
GAGTCGGTGTTGGGATTTGCTGCTGAATTTTATTTGGTAAGTCCCAGCTAATGCAGCCCTCAACATCATTATTGTAACTCTCCAATAGCGACCCCAAAATTATCAAATCATTTTCAGATACCTCGCTCAATACATTGTTAACGTCGAGTTTTTGAACTTTTGAGGTGCTAATTTCTTTGAATACACCTTTACTATTCATTTCTCTTTTGATTTGTGTTGAAGCATAGGTTAACGAGGATGTTAAATTATTATCTGAGCGATTAGGGTCATAATCAGTTGGAGTAATACCAAGTAAGTCACTAGGGAAATGTAACTCTACGTCGCGAGGCTTAATAATAAAGCACCTTTCCTTACCGATAGAACCAATGAATAACCCAAGTTCTAATAGTACATTATCCCTTACGACATAATGTTCTCGTGAACGCATAGTTGCCAGATCATCAGGCGAAAATATAAAAGCAGAAAAGTCTACAGACTTAGACTTTAGAATCAGGTCATCTAATGTATTGCTAGATAGATTAAA
>NZ_PNCV01000391.1:0-330 GCF_005886925.1 Pseudoalteromonas sp. S3260 | reverse complement strand
TCAGGGTTTACCTTACGACGTGAACAGCCAATGGAGGTTGGCCAGTATGTGCGGTGTAAATTGTTTTTAGAGCAAGAGGCCGCCGCCATCTATTGCTATGGCGAAGTCATTGAGGTTGATACCCAGGGTGATGGCTGCTTGCACAAGATTCTTTTTGCTACCATTCGCGAGCAAGACCAAGAGCTTCTCGTACGTGCCAGTTTACACGCTCAGACTCGACAACTGAAAAAGCGCCATGAACAGCAACGCGAAAATTAACGCTTAGATACCTACCCGTTTCTAGCGGTGCTCTATGATAATAATTCCGCGCCTTATTTAGCTGACATTCAA
>NZ_PNCV01000390.1:0-332 GCF_005886925.1 Pseudoalteromonas sp. S3260 | reverse complement strand
CTCGGCACTGCTGGTTGCGGCCTGTTGCTGCGCTGGTGAAGTGATGACTACCGGCGCTTTAGTAGGCGTTGTCGAGGTGCTCGACTTTTTCTTCATCACCTTGATTTTTGGCTTAGCAACGATGCGATCATCTTGCATCACCCCTTGCAACTCAGAAAGTTGGTGTTTGCGATACTGCTCTCGCAACTGTTCAAACTCACTGGCGCTATAGCGCTGCTCGCGGACAATACGCGCTTCAATCGACGACGGGTACGTCAGCTCAATGGTTTTTGCTAATTTACGCGCATCTTCCACATGACCCATACGATCCTGAATCAAATAACCAAGTAACA
>NZ_PNCV01000389.1:0-319 GCF_005886925.1 Pseudoalteromonas sp. S3260 | reverse complement strand
CATTAGGCCCTTTTTTATTGTCCTGTGTAAACCAATTCACCTTTATTTTATTTCACTGCACCTTAGACGGGAGTGAAGTCAGATATAACTAAAGCTTATTTGAACAAACGTTCAAGTAAAGCTATTCTACCCCTAACAAACCAAAAGGAGGTAGCAATGAAAGAATTTACTTTACATACCCCAGAGAGCGCGCCAGAAAATAGCAAACCCTTATTAGAGAAGTCACAACAAGCTTTTGGTAGTATTCCTAATTTGCACGCAGTCATGGCCGAATCGCCACAGCTTTTACACGGATACCAAGTATTGCATGAAGCTTTTT
>NZ_PNCV01000039.1:0-27529 GCF_005886925.1 Pseudoalteromonas sp. S3260 | reverse complement strand
AACCTAGTGGGCTAAGTCAAAACCGAGCAACAAAGAGTAAATCGCCCCTAGGCAGAACCCTTCGGGCAGCGCCTGTTTGGCATTAATGCTGCGTTATCGCCTATTTATGGGGAATAACCACACCACATAAGCTCTGCCTTGCCTAAATACCAAACAGACTGCGGCAAATTTAACCTTGAAAGGCCAACAGACCCTAATTAAATTTTTGATGTTACGCTGATAACCACCACCTAAAGCGCACATAAGCGGGATGTTTCGCTGCTTACAAAAGTTAAGAACGGCAAAGTCACGCGCGTATACGCCAGCCAAAGAAACATCAAATAAGCCAAGTTCGTCTTTGGTATAAATATCGGCGCCCGCATTATATAAAATAATATCGGGCTGGTGGAGACGAACACATAACTCGAGAGCTTGCTCTAGTGTTGTTAAGTACTCTGCATCTATGGTGTTTGCTGGCAAGGCAAAGTCGTAGTTTGAGTGCTGTTTTTGCCGAGGAAAGTTTTGTTCACAGTGAATTGAGCAGCTAATTATCTGCTCGTGCTGTTGGGTTATTTGCGCTGTGCCGTCACCTTGATGCACGTCACAATCAAATATTAATACGGTGTCGGCTTGCTCCGTTGCAATAAGGTGGGCTGCAGCAATGGCTAAATCATTAAAAATACAAAAACCACTGCCGTAATTGTTATAAGCATGATGATAACCGCCACTTAAATTAACCGCTAAGCCGGTTTGCAGTGCATTCTCAGCTGCTTGAATACTGGCACCAACAGAATAAAGGGTTCGCTCGACTAGTTCAGGTGAGTGCGGAAATCCCATTTTTTTAACTGCTTTGTCAGTTAACGAGCCATTTAAAAAATCAGCGATGTACTCTGAGCTATGACACAATTTCAATTGCGCTGTTGTTGCTGGCGAAGGCGATATAAATTGGGTGTAGCCTAAACGCTCTATTTCATGCTTAAGCTGCTGATACTTTTTTATTGGAAATCGATGGCGGTCAGGTAACTCTAATTGCGAGTACAGATGGTGATAATAAAGCTGCATTAGCGTAGCTGTTGTTTTTCTACTTGTTGAATTTTGTCTTCGGTGGCAGAAATTGCTTTTCTGCAACGGCCGAGTCGTGCATGAGTGGTTAAAATTTCTTGATTAAGTTTTTGTGCTTGCGCAGGTGATGCTTTTTCCATTTGTAACTTACGCTCTTCAATCATTAATATCAGGCGGCGCTCAAATTCATGGTTTTGTTTAAGTTCATCATATAATTCGTGGGATGATTGCATGATTTTTTGCACCGCTTGTTTATAAACAGGCTGTTTAGCACGAGGCTTATAATGATTTTTATTTTCTTTCACCCAAATAGGAGTCGATTTAATAACATTAAATACCGCTTGTACTTGGCTGGCAATGCGCTCAAGTGCATAGGTGTAAGCATGACGGTGTTCGCTCGGTGGTAGGCTGGCTATTTCATCTTCTATTTCTACTACGTAATCAACCAAGTTCATGCTTTTGGTGCTAAATACGGCTTTGTCAAATAAGCTTGGCTGTGCCTGCATATAACGATTTTTAGCAAATAATTTTGCTTTATCAAATTGCTCAGCTTGTTGCTTAAGCGTAGCAACTTGTTGGCGTAGTTTGTCTAAAGCAGCAGATTGCATATTAAAAGTATGCCTCGTAAATTAGTTTTAACGCTAAAAGTATAACCATAGTATTAAATACTGGGCGAATAAATTTACTGCCAAAACGAATAGCTGAATGTGCGCCAAACCATGCACCAAGCATGATAAAGAAGCCCATTGTAATTCCCAGTAAAAAGTTAACATGGCCAAGTGCAACAAAGGTGATCAGAGAGATGAAGTTAGAAACAAAATTCATTGAACGCGCCAAACCACAATTGAGTAGCAAACTCATTTTATAAAGCATACCGTTTGAGGCAGTCCAAAAAGTTCCCGTTCCAGGCCCAGCTAAACCATCAAAAAAACCTAGGCTTAATCCTTGTAGCCACTGTTTTACTTTTATTGTGCGGGTTAATTTAGGCAGATCATCACTTTGTGTGGTACTTAAATTACCAAACAAGCTGTAGCAAACCACTAAAATAATAATAATGGGTAAGAGCTTATTTAAAAACTCGATACTTAAATGATCAACAATAAGTGTGCCTAACAAAGCACCTATGGCGGTAGCCATAATAGAAGCAAACCAAAATCGTGGGTTAAATAGTTGTTTTTTATAATAGGTGATACTGGCCGTTAACGAGCCAAAACTGGCGGCCAATTTATTAGTGCCAAGCGTTAAATGAGGAGGTAATCCTGCCGTTAACAGTGCTGGTACAGTGAGTAATCCACCGCCGCCAGCAATAGCATCAATAAAGCCAGCTAAAAGTGCAACGCCACATAAAATAGCCCAAGTTGTTGGGTCGAGTGCAAGTTCAAACATTAGTAATCTATTTGTCTTTTAAAAGGTGGTAAGGTGTCAAGCATGGCTTTGCCATATCGTTTGGTGACTAGGCGTCTATCTAAAATAGTTATTGTGCCTGCATCACTTTCTTTACGCAGCAGTCTACCACAGCTTTGTACCAATTTCTTTGCTGCGTCTGGCACGGTTATCGATAAAAACGGATTACCGCCTTTACTTTGCACAAACTCTGCTTGCGCTTCTTCGATAGGCGAGGTGGGCACCGCAAACGGAATTTTGGTAATAATCAGGTTTTCTAAATACTTCCCAGGTAAATCAAGCCCTTCAGAAAGACTTTGGGTACCAAATAAAATACTGCCCTTGCCTTCATCAATATTTTTAGTATGTAATTTGAGTAAAGCTTCTCGTGACATTTCACCTTGTACTAATAAGTTAAATCCTTTTGTTCTAAGAAACTTACTTACATGATCCATTTGCCAGTAAGAGGCAAATAACACTAAGTTGGCTTTTTTAGTGTTTAGATACTCGGGTAGTGTTTTAGCAATATGATCGCTAAATTCTTTATCTGTTGGCTCTATACTTGAGGCCGGAATGCGTAAAGTGGCTTGTTTTGGGTAGTCAAACGGAGAGGGGACTTTAATAAATTTCACCCCTTCTTCTTTAGCAAGACCGCTTTCATAGGCAAAGTGATCAAATGAACCGAGTGCGCTCAAGGTAGCTGAACATAACACGGCTCCAGCACATTCGTTCCACAGCTTATCTTTTAAATAGTAACCGACCTCAATGGGGCAGTCGCTAAGCAAGTGATCATGATGGCTTTTATATTCAAGTCGTTTTATCCATCGAGCATGCGGTGTGCCTTCGCCTTTAGTGGCGTAACTAAACCATAATTTATTAAGTTGCTCTAATCGGTTTATGTATTGCCCGCTTTCAGCCAGAATGGGGTCGGCAACATAAGGTTTAATATCACCGTCGCTTACATCTTGGGTGAGGGTGTCGTGCATTTTATTTAAACACCGTAATGCATCAAGCGTGGCTTCGCTAATATCTTTTGCCTTAGCATGTAACGATTTAGGGATTTCACCATGTTCAAAGCGATAGGTATCGTCTTTTGAATATTCAAAATCAGCGTTGTCGAGTATATCGCGCACCACTTTTAAATCTTTGTTAGCATCGTTAACGCTATCGCATAACTTAAAGTTTTGCCCAATACCTTTTTGACCCACTAACACTTTGGCCATTTTGCCACTGAATTTAGTAAGTTTGTCGAGCCAATCTATCGTGCCTTTTATTGTGGCGGCGGCAGATGAAAAGTCGCGGGTAATATGTGCAAGGTGGTGCGCTTCATCGATTACATAAATGGTGTTGTCGGGCTCGGGTAAAATTTTTCCGCCCCCTAAGTCTAAATCGGCTAACAGTAACGAATGGTTTATAACCAATACATCCATTTGCATTAACTGCTGGCGGGCGAGTTGAAAAGGACATGTTTGGTGTGCTTTCATCTGGCGTTGGCAAGCATGCTTATCGCAAGCAATGAGCCCCCATACTCTATCAGGAATGGTATCGGCCCAGCTGTCTCTATCACCTTGCCATTTTTTATTGATATAGGCATCGTAAAGTTGCTTTAAGCACTTAGTTTCCATATCGCTTAATGGCGATGTAAGGGTAGGCATAAACTCCATTTGAGTTTGACTATCGCTGTTTAGTGCATTATGAAGTTTGTGTGCACAAATATAACGTTGGCGACCTTTGACTAAATCAAATTTAAAATCGAGTCCTGAGTGCTTTTTAAAAAACGGCAGTTCTTTAGCTATTAATTGTTCTTGCAAAGCCACAGTAGCCGTAGAAATAACCAGTTTCTTTTTTTGTGCTAATGCCAGTGGCAGAGCGCCTAGGCAGTAAGCTAATGACTTTCCGGTGCCTGTGCCTGCTTCAATAACACAAATACGTTGTTTTTTATGGTATTCACCGGCTAATGTTTTGGCGATTTCAGCAACTAAATAGTTTTGACTACTGCGAGGGCGGTAATCGGTTAGGTTATTTGCAACATGCTGGTGTACTTGTCTAATTGTTTTTTTAAGTGAGCTCGATAGCATGTGATGATTAACCTAAAATATGTATATAATTACAGTGTATATATTAAGTGGGATCGAACATTGACACAAGCAATCTATCAGGGCTTTATTTTATCAAGACAACAATACAGCGCTAAAAATACGCAAGGTATTACTTTGTGTTATTGGCTAAGCTCTGATCATGGCCCACTTAAAGTTATTATTGAAAACCAGCAGGCAGTGTTTTTCATCCCATTGTCAGCGCAACATACTGCAAATACTTTACTCGCACAGGCAAATATAAAAGCGCAGTTTAATAAGGTTGAGTTGTGTCATTTTAGTGGCAACGAATGTGTTGCCTGTTACTTTAACGATATAAAAAGTTTATATACTGCACGCGCTCTTTTAGAGCAAGCAATGCCTATTTACGAAGCCGATGTTCGCCACAGTGACCGCTTTTTAATGGAGCGCTTTATTAAAGGAGGTGTGTGGGTAACGGGTAACGCCACAACTAAAAATGGCTTTATTGAAATTAGTGACGCAAAGTTAAAAGCAAACAAAGATTACACGCCAACGCTTACGTCTGTTTCTTTGGATATAGAATGTAATGGCGATGGGGTGTTATTTAGTGTAGCACTTGTGGGAAATGGCTTAGATTGTGCATTGATGATAGGGGAGCCGCAGCAAAGTGATTCGACATTTGAAATTGACTGGTGCTATGACGAAATTAACCTGCTTACCAAGTTGCAGCAGTACATTATAAATAACGATCCTGATGTTATTATTGGTTGGAATGTTATTGATTTTGACTTTAGTTTATTGCAAGAACGCGCAGAGGCGTTAGGGCTTACCCTTAACTTTGGCCGAGATAATCAACCTTTGTATATTAATAAAGGCCATTACACCCGATTAACGCTTCCTGGGCGGTGCGTCATTGATGGCATTGATACATTAAAAAATGCCACTTACCGATTTGACAGCTTTTCATTAGCCAATGTTGCAGAGCGGGTACTTAACGAATCTAAATTAATAAAAACCGATAACCGATTAACTGAAATTGTTCGTCAATTTAACGAAGATAAGCTTTCTCTAGCGGCTTATAATCGTCAAGATTGTATTTTGGTTAATCAAATTTTCGAAAAATTAAAGCTATTTGAATTTGCCATTGTCAGAACCCAAATAACAGGGCTCGAACTGGAACGCATGGGGGGCTCGGTTGCCGCGTTTACAAACTTATATTTACCGTTATTGCATCGCAGTGGTTATGTTGCCCCCAATTTAGGCGATCATGGCCTCTCATTTGAGAGCCCCGGTGGCTATGTGATGGAGTCGACTCCAGGGCTGTATAAAAACGTTTTGGTATTGGATTTCAAAAGCTTATACCCTTCAATTATGCGTACGTTTTGTATTGACCCGCTAGGTTTAATCGCAGGGTTAAATGCACCAGAGCAAGCGGTTGAAGGGTTTAATCAGGCGTTATTTTCAAGAACGCAGCACCACCTGCCAAAATTAATTGAGCACCTGACACAAACTCGCCAAGAAGCAAAAGACACTAATCAACCTATGCTCTCGCAAGCGATTAAAATTATTATGAATAGCTTATATGGCGTACTGGGCTCTAAAGGCTGTCGGTTTTACGACCCGCGTTTATCGAGTTCCATTACTTTGCGCGGCCATGAGATAATGCAAACAACCCGTAAATGGATAGAAGCGCAAGGCTTTGAGGTGATATATGGTGATACCGACTCTACGTTTGTAAAACTTTGTGAAGATAAAAGCCCTGAGCAATGCAACGAAATTGGCTGCCAACTTGTTCGACATATCAACAAAAAGTGGCAGGTCGATTTAATGCAGCGTTATGACTTGCAAAGCTATTTAGAAATTGAATTTGAAACCCATTACAGTCCTTTTTTTATGCCAACTATACGAGGTAAAAAAACAGGTTCTAAAAAACGTTATGTTGGTCAAGTAACCAAAAATAATGAAAAAAAGTTAGTCTTTAAAGGTATGGAAACCGTTCGCAGTGATTGGACTGAGTTTGCGCAGGAGTTTCAAACACAGTTGTTTGAAACACTTTTCTCTAGTCACTTCGAAATACAGCAACTACACAATATAATAAATAGCTACACGCAAAAACTTTATAATGGTGAGTTCGACCGTAAATTAGTATATAGAAAGCGGTTAGGGCAGCACCTTAACGATTACATCAAAAATATTCCTCCTCATGTTCAAGCTGTTAAAAAATACAAAGCGAATCATCCTGAGTTTGAAATAAAACGCGGGCAAGTAATCGAATATGTTTACGCAATAACAGGCGCCGAACTTTATAGCGGTAAAAACACCCTTAATTACCCTCTATACATTCAAAGACAGCTTGAACCCGTAGCGCAAATGATATTAAGCGCATTAAACACAACATCTGAATCTACACAAGCCTCGTTGTTTTAGCTTAACTATGAGCTTAAAAAGTCTTTTATAGTTAATTATTCGCCTATAAACTTCAAAGGTGAATAAAAAATTTAAAGGTAAATTAACAATTGTGGCCTTAGTTACAATTTTATCTAAAAAGAATACAAAGCGTAATTTAAAAAATCATTTATTCAAACTCATAAAAATCAATTGGTTACCATGATGTTGTTTTTAATTCTCAAGTTTGTTTCTAAATCGTATCCATAAATTAATTTAAAAAACTAATAAAATACCGCCAAAAATGATAATGAAAAGTCATGCAAAGTGCTTTTAAAGTTAATTTAATGTTGACCGCCTTGTGTTTGAAGTATTATCATCTGAAGCGTGATCACAAATTAATTAACAAGGTGTGATCAAAAAAATACAAAAACAAATAGTATTCTAGGGAGAATCAAATGTTAAATAACAAAGTTTCAAAAGCAGTTCGCTTAGCGATCGCTTTTGGTGCAGCTTCTACTGCTGCTTTCTCAGCAAGTTCATTTGCTGCAGAAGAGGGCGCAGAAAAAGTTGAACGTATTCAGGTTACAGGTTCACGCATCAAGCGTACTGATATAGAAACTACGGTTCCAATTACTACAATCGGTCGTTCAGACATCGTAGCAATGGGTGCTATTAATGTTTCGGATATCTTAAATCAGTCTCCAGTAACAATTGCTGGTGCTGACCAATCTAATTCATCATTTAGCACGTCTGGTGTTGGTCTTAATACAACATCACTTCGTAACCTTGGCGAGTCAAGAACACTTGTATTAGTAAACGGTCGTAGATTTGTATCTGGCCGTTCACCTTCTAGTGGTTACGCTGTAGATTTAAACTCTATTCCAGCATCAATGATCGAGCGTATTGATATTCTTAAAAGCGCATCTTCTGCCATTTATGGTACTGATGCTGTTGCTGGTGTAGTTAATATTATCACTCGTAACAATGTTGAAGGCGTTGAAGTTAATGCACAAACTGGTATTTCATCTGAGAGTGACCGTGAAAAGTATTCATTGAGCTTAACCGCTGGTAATAGCTGGAGTACAGGTAATGTAACAGCATCTTTTGGTTACGATGATGATAAAGGTTTAAAGCCGGCAGACCGTGCTTTTTCAGAGTTTGACGAAGCTATATTACTTGATGAAAATGGTAACGAATATGTAGACAAAGTATTCTCATCTTACCCTCCACAAGGGCGTGTTGGTGGTTTTAATGCTGATGGTACACCTTATCAAGGACTTGAAGGTGGTCAAGCATTCAACCGAGCAGCTTTCCGTCAACTTGTTACACCATTAGAAAGAAAATATGCGGCTCTAAATATCAAGCAAGATATTAATGATGAGGTTCAATTTTTTGCAGAGATGAACTGGAATTCGTCAAAAACTTATGGTTCAACAATCGAACCAACACCATTTGCGACTAATGATGTGTTTATTCCAGAGCGAGGCGGTGTAGGCGGGATCAAGCTAAGCAACCCTATGGTGCCAGAATTGTTACGCCAAAATTTAATGGCTGCAAACCCTGCTCTAACAATGGATGATAATATCCCTAATCTGGTTCGCCGTATGGTTGAGTTTGGTCCTCGTTCTACAGATTTAGAACGAGATACTATACGTATTGCAACTGGCTTTGATTGGTTCATAAATGATGACTGGTCTTTAAATACTTATGTTTCTTGGGGCAAAACTGATCAACGTCAAGACAGTGGTGGTCAAGTCAACATCGAAAGAGCAGCAAAAGCATTTGATGTTGTAGAGAATGCAGATGGCACACTTCAATGTGCTGACGATCTTGCTATTTTACAGGGTTGTGTTCCGCTTAACTTGTTCGGCGCAGGTACAGTGTCTCAGGAAGCTGTTGATTACATTAAAGTGCCTGCAAAAATCGCTGGTCAAACTGAACAATTCATTGTCTCAGCATCATTGGTTGGTCAGTTACCAATCGAGCTTCCTGGTGGTTTTGTAGGTGTTGCAGTCGGTGCAGAACACCGCCTTGAAAGTGGTTTCTTTAACCCTGGTGATTTAGCACAAACTGGTGCCTCTAGTACTAATAAGTCACTACCAACAGATGGTAGTTACTACTCGAATGATTACTACGCAGAAACAATTTTACCAATACTTGAAAATCTTGAGGTTGACTTAGCAGCTCGCTACTCAGACCATGAAATTGTCGGCGGTCAGACAACATGGAATGCTGGTATTCAGTACTCTCCATTAGATACTCTTAAATTCCGTGCTTCTGCAGCGACAGCAATTCGCACACCTAATATTGCTGATTTATTTGGTGGTCGTGGTGAAACTTTTGCTGGTGTAACAGATCCGTGTAGCGGAGTTACTGCTTCTGACACAGGTAATGCAGCTCAAAACTGTTTATCAATTCCTGAAGTAGCCGCGCGTGTAGCAGCTGATGGAAAGTTTGAGCTTACACAGATCGAAGCTCAAAGCGCTGGAGGTTTTATTGGCGGTAACGAAAATGTTAAAGAAGAAACTGCTGACACATATAGTGTAGGTGTTATTTGGCAGATGACAGAAGAGCTTTCTTTAACTGTTGATTACTACGATATCTCAGTAGAAGATGCAATATCTACTACTAGTCGTACTACTGTACTTAATCGCTGTTTTGATGTTAGTTCAGCTAACTTTGACCCATCTTGTGGTGGTAACGCATTACGTGATGCGAACGGTGCACTAGTAGAAGTTAATTCAGGTACTGGTAACGAAAATAACATCGAAACTTCAGGCGTAGATATTGAATTAGCATATAAACTAGACACAGAGTATGGTGCTTTTGGTGCTAACTTAATTTGGAACCACTTAAGTAAATACGATACTACCGGTATCGAAAGTGGTGAAACAGTTGAATATGCTGGTGAGGTACTTACACCAGATAACAGAGCTAACTTAAACCTAACTTACGGCATGGATGATTTAAATGTTTCATGGCGTATGCGCTACTGGGATCGCTCAGTAGATAGTGTTGAAGGTGCTAACTTTAACTACACTGATTTTACACCGTTAGAGAAGTACAATAACTTCCCATCTGTTGTTTATCATGATGTATCAGCAGGTTATAACTTTACTGATAACACAAGTGTTACATTAACTGTTCGCAACTTATTCGATAAGCAACCACCAGTTGCAAACCAAAGTTCATCAAATGGCGGTACTGGTATTAATACAGTATCAGAAGCTTATGATGTAACAGGCCGTTATTTACAATTGAACTTTACTACTAAGTTCTAATTTAAGTACAGTATGTTTAAAAAGCCACGGTATACCGTGGCTTTTTTTTAACGTCTCTCAAATTTTTTGCTAGTATGCATTCTTTTTGATCATCATAGACTTATGACCTACACTCTTAGACCCTACCAGAGCGAGGCGGTTGAACGCACCGTTTTACACTTTAGAAAAACCAATGATCCTGCTGTCATTGTGCTGCCTACAGGGGCGGGTAAAAGTTTAGTGATAGCTGAGCTTGCGCGTATTGCTAAACAAAAAATATTGGTGTTGGCGCACGTAAAAGAATTAGTTGAGCAAAATGCTCAAAAGTATAAAAGCTTTGGTCTTGAGGCGAGTATATTTTCCGCAGGTCTCAAAGAGAAGTCGTTAACCCACCAAGTTTCCTTTGCCAGTGTGCAGTCGTTATCGCGTAATTTAGACAAACTTAATGAGCACTATTCATTACTCATTATTGATGAGTGCCACAGAGTGAATGGCGAAAAGAAAAGCCAATATGGTAAGGTTATTAATGCACTTAAATCTCACAACCCTGAATTAAAAGTATTAGGCTTAACAGCAACGCCTTACCGCCTTGGGTTAGGCTGGATTTATCATCATCATTACCATGGGTTTGTAAGAGGCAATAAAGAGAGTCCATTCAAACACTGTATTTTTGAATTACCTTTGCGCTATATGATTAAGCATAACTACTTAACTCCCCCTAAAGAGGTTGATGCTGCGATTAGCCATTATGACTTTTCATCTTTAACTAGCAATGCATTTGGGCAATATAGCAATGAGGATATGAATGCGCTGTTAAAAAAATCGACCCGTGCAACTCAAACAATTTTACAACAGGTTATACAATACTGTGAAAATCGTTACGGCGTGATGATTTTTGCAGCTACGGTTATGCATGCACAAGAGATAATGACTTATCTACCAGAGGATCACAGTGCGCTGATCACGGGGGATACGCCAAATAGCGAACGCGATAAAATAATAAAGCAGTTTAAAGCTAAACAATTAAAATATTTAGTAAATATATCAGTACTGACGACGGGTTTTGATGCCCCTCATGTTGATTTTATAGCTATTTTACGGCCCACGGAGTCGGTAAGTTTATACCAGCAAATTGTCGGTCGAGGCTTGAGGTTGGCAGAAGGTAAAAACGATTGTTTAGTGATTGATTATGCGGGTAATGGCTTTGATTTATTCTACCCAGAGGTGGGAGATAAAAAAGGCGATAGCGATAATGAACCCGTGCAAGTCCTGTGTCCTGGGTGTGGCTTTGCCAATATATTTTGGGGAAAAACAGATGCTGATGGCAAAGTAATCGAGCACTTCGGCAGGCGTTGTAAAGGTTTGCTAGAAGATGATAACGGTTTAAGCGAGCAATGCGATTACCGCTTTCGTTTTAAAGAGTGTGAGCAGTGCGGCGCACAAAATGATATTGCTGCTCGAAAATGCCATGATTGTGACGCTGTGATGGCCGACCCTGATGATAAGCTGCGCAATGCGTTAAACCTTAAAGATGCATTAGTCCTACGTTGTAGCGGCTTGAGTGTGGTAAAACTTAAAGAGCAATTGTTAAAAATTACTTATTTTGATGAAGACGGAGCCAGTTGTGATGAAATTTTTGATTTATCAAACAAAGGTGCTCGGTATTACTTTAATCAGCAGTTTGGTAAGCGTGTAAGTCTGGGCCAATCCCCCATGGAATTTGTCAGTGCAGAGCAAGTTATAAAAGCGAAGTTTGATTTAATACCACCGGATTTTGTGATTGCGCGAAAAAGTAAAAAATATGGCTGGAAAGTAGCAGATAAACTTTTTGATTATAAAGGCAGCTTCAGAAAAGCAAACCAGCTAAGTCGATAGACTAAGCTGGATATCATTCATCATTCATCATTTAAATTAGGGATTATGCCTCTTCTGCGTCTAATCCCCAACCATCACCATAGCCATTAAAGCTGTTCGCTATGCTTTCAATGTATTGTTCTGCTTGGCCTAACAGTGCATGTTCAGGCACCATTTGTACATGGGCAATTACTTCCCAAACGCCGGTATCTTTGCATTTTTCAACATCAGCAGTTTGCACTAATGCATCGTTTACAATCTCAGTTGCAAATTTTTCGGCATCAACCTGTTGTTCAAATAAAATGTAAAAATCAATTTGTTGCATTTTACTTAAATCTACACCAGCGGCGGAAATTTCAGCAAGTAGCTGGCCATTGTCATCATCAGGGAATTGCATTAAAAAACTCATTAATTTTATTTTGTACTCGTTATAGCTATTGTAACCAAAATAAACCGTTAACGCGTACTAAATTTTGACTGCATCTTTGAGTGTTAATTGCGATTAAGTTAATGTTAGGCTCATTGTGGCTATGGTAGTATATCTCTGTCTAGCGGTTTATTTTATGGATACCACAGTAAGGATATTTACTTGTTCAATCAGCTTTTAAAGTTTTTTTGTTTTTTTTGCTTGTTAGTAAGCCTGTCTTCTATTGCCTCTGAAAATATAATTGAAGATTATGAAATTAAAGGGATCAGTGGCGACTTAGAAAATAACGTTGCACTTTATTTAAAACAACTTGTTGGTGAAAAACCAACCCGTACACTTCGTCGGTATGCAAAAACGCAAGTTGAGAACAGTATCAAAGCCTTAGGTTATTATAGTCCAGTAGTAAATATTGATTTTGATAAAGACGAGCGCGAACTTGTTGTAAATATAGAGCGAGGCCCAGCCACACGTATTGAGTCACTTAATATAACGGTTAATGGTGAAGCAAAACAGGATCCGTTCGTTCAAAAAACGATTGAAAATCTTAATTTAAAACAAGGTGATATTTTAAATCATGGGGTTTATAGCAGCGCGCATAAAAAAATAGAGTCAGTGTTGCTAGAGTATGGATATTTCGATGCAAAATGGCCTGTTAGAAAATTTGAAGTATCACTCAAAAAACACAGCGCAACCATTACTTTTACTATTGATAGCGGAGTTCGTTATCAATTTGGTGATATTTTAATTGCCAGAAATACTCCAGCCGAAAAATATATCCGCTCTTTGGCGCCATTTAAAATGGGTCAGTCGTACAAAGCATCCTATATTGCCGATTATAATCTTGATTTATCAAGTACCCCTTATTTTAAGAGCGTGCGTGTTTACGCCGATATTACAGCGAGAAAAAACAAGCAAGTTCCTATAAAAGTGGATGTGTTACATAAACCAGAAAATAGTTATGAAATTGGTGGTGGCTTTAGTACAGATTTAGGGCCGAAAGTACGTTTTAAATGGAGTAAACCATGGATCACCGATAACGGGCACTATCTTGAAAGCAATTTAAATGTTTCTCAAAAACAGCAAGATATTTCCATGGCTTACACCGTGCCGGTGAATGATCCGAACGATGATTTATGGCGCTTTTCTGTCGGTTATAAGTTGGAAGATGAATTAACCAATGAAACCTACAGTGAAATACTAACAGGTCAGTTACAGCGCCAGTGGTTAACTGAGCATAAATGGGTACGAACGGCTTTTTTAAGGCGCGAGCAAGAAACCTACCGCATAGGGGATGACGAAGAAAAAACAACTGAAATGTTAATGCCTGGGATCAGTTATGCGCGTAAACAATCAAAGGGTGGCACCACACCTTATTGGGGGGAGCAGTGGTCTATTTCAGCTGAGTTTGGACTCGATAGCGTACTCTCAAGTACCAATTTGGTTAGAGTTCAATTACAGCATGCTTGGTTACGTACTTACCTTGACCGCCATCTGATCTTTTTAAAAGCAAACGTGGGCGCAATGATTGTTAATGATATAAATAACGTGCCATTTTCTTTGCGATTTTATGCCGGTGGCGATCAAAGTGTCAGGGGTTTTGCTTATCAGTCGATTTCTCCGCAAAACGAGCAGGGTGAGCGTATTGGTGGTAAATATTTATTAGCGAGTACCGCTGAATACAACTACCAATTTGCTAAAAATTGGCGAGCTGCGCTGTTTGTTGATGGGGGGACCGCAACCAATGATTTTTCAGAACAATTTGAAGTAGGTGCAGGATTTGGTTTTCGTTATTTAACACCGGTTGGTCCGATAAGAATAGATCATGCGTGGGGGCTCACAAAAGAAAGTAAAAGTACCCGTTTAAGTATTACCATAGGGCCTGAAATTTAATGTCAGTATTTAAAAAAGTAACGGCGATAATTAGCGCCGTTTTAGCAACGCTGTTAGTTACACTGTTTTGCGTTTTGTTTACCGCCCCTGGTAATCAATTGCTTGCTTATACAGCGAATAAATTGGTTGATGGATTAACCATTGAAATAAAAAATGGCCGATTTTTATACAATGATGCATTTAACTTACAGTTTGACCAAAATGGCTTAAGCGTTAATGCACAGCAACTAAAGATAGATTTATTTTGGTGGCAATGTGATGGTATTTGTATTGATAATTTAAGCGCTAAGTCGATTAAATTAACCTTGCCAAAAAGCGCTGAGAATAAAGACGATACGCCAACCGAAGCATTAGAAAAAATAACCTTACCCTTTAATATTGCATTAAAAAATCTAGCTATTGATGAATTTATTTTAAATCATTCAAGTGCAAATGTAACACTTAACACTCTGCAATTGTCGGCAGAGGCTGAAGGGTCTGATGTTACAATTAAACGCTTAACCATTCCTCGTATTAATGTGGTATTAAAAGAGCAAACCGCAGCTCAACAAGCAGCGGCTAATCAACAAACAACAACGGCTATTAAGGAATTACCAGCTTTACCCAATATCGATTTTATCTCGCCACTTAACATCAATGTTGAGCAGTTCAATATCACCAACGTGACAATAAATCAGGGCGAGCAACACTATTCAATTGATGATATTGCCCTGCAAATGAGCGTAGAAGATGCCACTATTAAGGTACAGTCACTATCGGCAGGTTATCAGCAGTGGCAGTTAAATACTCAGCTTGATGCAACACTGGAAGGGGCTATGCCTATTAACGGCAACATTAGCTTAAAAGGGAATGAACACGGAGCTACTCTTGATATAAATGGTGATCTAGCCAAGCTTAACATTGCGCTTGATACCACAGGGTTATTTCCTTTAAATTTGAGAGCAACAGCCAACCTCAAACAGAAAAATTATCCCTTTAGTGTTAATGGCAAAATTAATCAATGGCTTATTAATACACAAAATAATGAGCTAAAGGTTAAAAACATCAATTTAAGTGCCCAAGGTAATGCTAACGACTATCAATTAAGTTTAACGGGTAATACTCAGCTAGATGCTTATCCAAGTGTAGATTTAAATGCTCAGCTAAAAGGCACACTAACCAACGCGACGCTTGAAACGCTTGCTTTAAAAACTAACGATAGCGCTGCGAATATTCAAGCACAGCTTGATTGGCAACAGGGAATTAAAGCGGACTTTACCGGCATTTTATCAAATTTAAAAGCGCAATACTTAACCGATGCCCTAACCAGTGATGTTTCAGGGACGTTTAAAGGCGTATTTAACGCTCAAGCCGATACCTGGCAGCTACAAATGAACAATACTAAGCTAGCTGGCTTTTTAAACAACGTTCCTTTAGAGTTTGCTGCAAACTTTAAGTTAGATAATCAATTAAAAGCGGATATCGATAGTTTTTATTTAAGTAGTGGTGCTAACAAGTTAACTTTGAATGGGCAGGTAGATGATACATGGCAAGTTGACGGTGATATCACGCTTAATAGTGATGAGCAGGCTAATCTTCCTTTTATTGCTAACGGTAAAGCGGATTTAAAAGTGCGCGGCAACAGATTAACCCCTTCGGTTGACTTAGTTGTTATGCTAGAGCGTTTTATTTTTAATGAGATAAACATTAATAAACTTGCTATAAAATCTCAACTAGATACGGCCGCTGATTGGCAAACTGATCTCAGTGTTAATGTTGCATCTGCACTGGTCGCTGGGCAGCAAATTAATAATATAAACATAGCTGCCAGTGGTGATAAAACAGATCATCAACTTAGCGCGTCGATTGATGCCGAAAAAGGCGCGGTGGAACTTGAGCTTAATGGCAAAATGAAAAATGCCATTTGGAATGGTGAGCTAAGTGACATAACCCTTAGTGATAAAAAGCTGAGTTTTAATAATACTAAAAAAATATCCGTTATGGTGAATACACAAAACGGGGATTTTGATGTGAGCGCTCATTGTTGGCAATCAGCTCAAAGTAAGTTGTGTATAGATACCTTGTCGCAAATAAAAGCGCTAGGGCAGTTTAATGCAAAGCTTGCTAACCTCTCACTTGCAGAGCTTAAGCACTTATTACCAGATAATATTCGCACACGCGGAGACTTAACAGGTGATTTTGCTGCTAATTGGCAGTCAGGTGCACTTAAAACCCTCAGAGCCAATGTAAATTCTAATGGATTAAATGCAGTGCTAACCTCAGAAGAGGATCGATTTAAACTCCCAATAGAAACACTCAGTATTCGTGCTTTTTCAGATTCGCAGGTTGGTAAAATTGAAGCTAACTTGGCATCCAGTGTGCTAGGTAAAATAGCTATCGATATAAATATTGACGACATTCAAAATACACAAACACTCTCTGGTAACGTTAATATAGATAAAATTTTACTCTCAGACATTCAGCCATTTTTAGATACGCTTGAGCAACTTAAAGGGGCAATCAGCGGACAGGTTACATTAGCTGGAACGCTCAAAGATCCTCAGTTAGATGGTGAGCTTAATATAGCAGACATTAATTTAGAGGGAGAGCAATTACCTGTTGCACTTAAAGACTCTAATATACATATTTTATTTAATAAAACCACGGCAACGATTAAAGGTAACTTAAGTGATCCTCAAGGCGGGCAAGTTAAACTTACCGGTGATGTTGATTGGCAAGGTGAGCAACCCGCGGTTAATGTTGCAGTTGTTGGCAATGAGTTTTTTGTTAGAGCGCAGCAGGGTGTGATATTTAAAGTATCACCCGATCTAAAAATCGGCATAGCAGATAACGCGCTTAACCTTGTCGGTGAAGTGGTTGTGCCTTATGGACGTATAGAAATTAAAGAGCTGCCCGAGGGCGCAGTGCAAGTAAGCGATGATGAAATAATTATTGATCAAAAAACACAAGCGGCTAAAAAAGTCCCTTTTGATTATGATGTAGACTTAAAAGTAACAGTAAAAAATGATGTAAAAGTCGAATCGTTTGGACTCAAGTCTAAAGTAACTGGTGATTTAGCGCTTAAAATGAGCCAAGGTACGCCAATTATTGCAACCGGAGAGCTTAATTTAATAGAAGGGACGTATTTAGCCTTCGGGCAAGACTTGATAATTAGAACAGGGCAAGTAGGTTTTAGTGGCGCAATCGACAAACCGTATCTCAACATTAAAGCGATTCGTAACCCAGATAATACCGCTGATGGTGTGATTGCCGGGGTGACTTTAACCGGCAGTGTTGAGCAACCTACGTTAAAAGTATTTTCTGAGCCTGCGATGGATCAAGCCCAAGCCTTAGCCTATTTACTCAATGGGCAACCATTAGGAGAGGGCGACAGCTCTACAGATGCTATGTTAACTCAGTTATTACTTTCTCAAGGTGTGAGTCGCAGTGAGGGAGTGGTTTCTAAGGTGGGTGAAACCTTTGGTTTATCTGATGTAAGCTTAAGCTCTAAAGGCAGTGGTGAGCAAACAAAAGTAGAGATATCAGGTTATATAGCCCCAAGCTTACAGGTTAAGTACAGTGTCGGGGTATTCGACTCACTCAGTGAAGTGGCTGTGCGCTACCAGTTACTCTCTAAACTATACATAGAAATAACCAGTGGCTTATACCAAAACGTAGACATACTGTATAAGTTTGATTGGGACTAATAGATAACTATAAAAAAGGAAAGGTATGAAAAAGTGTGTAGTGACCCTTTTAGTGTCGGCCTTGTTAGGTGGGTGTGCCCAGCAAAGTACTCAATCATCAGCCTCATCGGCTAAAAAGCTAACAAGCAGTGAGATTATTGCGGCGGCTAAAGATGATGAATGGCGATGGGTTGAATCAGAGAATATTCTAAAGTTAACCCTGCCCACAGGCGCTGCATATATTGAGCTTAACCTCAAACTTGCGCCTAACCACACTGCGAATATTAAAAAACTGGCAAGACAAGGCTTTTATCAAGGTACTCACATTTACCGTTTTGTTGAAGGGTTTGTAGCTCAAGGTGGCGATAGTACGGGTAAAAAGTTAGCCAAAACTAAACATAACACGGTGCCAGCGGAATTTTATTTAACCACCACTGAGCCACTTTCAATAACCGAGATGGGCAGTGATGGTTATGCACCCGTAACGGGGTTTTTAGGTGGCTTTGCGGTTGCACAAAACCAAGCGCATACACAAACGTGGCAAGTCCATTGTCATGGCATATTTGCAATGGCGCGCGATAACGATATAAACAGTGCCAGCAGTGAGTTTTTTGTCACCATAGGTCAAGGGCCGCGTTATTTAGACAAAAATATTACCGTGTTTGGTCGGGTGCTTAAAGGCATGGCACATTTTCATCAGCTAGCGCGAACGCCAACTGAGAATACCGAGTTTAACCCCATTACTGATCTACAAGTATTAGCGGATGTAGCAGACGATAGCAGCCAATTTAAAGTAATGAAAACAGACTCTGATTCATTCAAACAATTAATTATTGCTCGGGGTAACCGCAGCGAGGAATGGTTTGCGTACAGCCATAATTATATTGATGTGTGTGGCATGGCGGTGCCAACTAAGCAACTTAATGACTAAAAAAGGAGCCTCAGGCTCCTTTTTTGTTAAGGTAACGCGACACTTATTGTCGGTTTATTTTTACCGCAAATGGGGTTTCGTTATAATGTGTTGAGCGATATGGGTTTATATCAAGCCCACCACGGCGCGTATAACGAGCGTATACTTCAAGTTTTTTAATATGGAGTTGAGTGGTTAAGTCGCTGTAAATACGTTCCACACATTGCTCATGAAACTCATTGTGAGTTCTAAATGAAATTAAATAGCGTAATAATGACTCACGACAAACTTGCTCACCGGTATAGCGAATAATAATACTCGCCCAATCCGGTTGTGAAGTAATTAAACAGTTAGACTTAAGCAAGTGGCTATGCAAAGTTTCGGTGACTATTTTATTGCTTTGTGATTTAAGTGAATGGGCATCAATATGGTAGTTATCTATCTCAATATCTAACTCATCTATACACTCACCTGGCAGTGGTGTGCAAGGAATACAATTGTAGTCATCAGCGCTGTATAAGGTTACCTTTACAGGGCTGTTTACCGCATTGGATAAGTCGTCAATTAAATGTTGTTTAACAATTTCAATACTCCCAAAACGGCTTTGATTAAAGCTGTTTAAATAAAGCTTAAACGACTTTGATTCAATAATATGACTACTTTGACATTCGAAAGTAAACAATGCCACCGCAACTTGAGGCTTACCTTTAGTATTTAACCAAGATAGTTCGTAACCGGTCCAAATATCTTGGCCTTTGAATGGTAATGCGGCTTCATCAATACTCAACGCGTCGCGATTAAGCTTGCGAGCAATAGGAAAAAGCAAGCTGGGCGTGTATTGATCTACATATTCAGTAGATTGACCAAGTACGCTGCCTTTAAGATCGGGAGAATTGCTGTAATCTGTCATGTTTGCTCTTAAATAGTTACAATAGATGCATTATATATAAATTAAATGAGTTTCACAGTATGTCTGTTGCAATGCAATTAGCCCAACTTCACCAACGCTTTAGTGAAAAAACCATCAAAAATACACAAAAGCAGCCACTCATCGCCCACGATGAGCAATGGCCAAGTCCTTGTGAAATAGGCACAGCCGATGAGAACGGTATGATTCAATGGCAAGCGATAGTGAGAGAGCCTGCAGGTTCTTTGGCTGATCTCGCTAACGCATTAGAGCTTGAATTTCCTGATGAACTTAGCCAGTTTTATGGCCATATGTTTGCTGGCAGTATTTTAGCCAGCGTTGATGGCCATCAAGTAGAATTATTACAAGCGTGGAATGAGGATGACTTTGACTTACTGCAACAAAATATCACGGGTCATGTTTTAATGAAGCGAAAGCTAAAGCAAGCGCCAAGTGTTTTTATTGGTTTAACTGATCAAGATGATTTACTTGTTACGGTATTAGTGGAAACAGGTGAGGTGTGCCTAGAGTATGTAGGTAAAAAGCCACATCATGTACTCGCCAAAAACCTCAGTGAATTTATAGCGTCGTTGGCAGTATAATTATAAGGTAATTTTAAGGTGTGATGTTTTAGAAATAGCACCTTAAATATGGGATTTATTGAAAATCCCATGAAATATTAGACACTAAACCACACGGCTCACACCTAAAATCAAATAAACCAAACCATGGCTCAGGTAATTTCCATTCACCTTGGCAACTTGGGCATTTGCGCTTAAGCTCCGAGGCTTTATCAACCCCCCCTACACGGTATAAATAATAGTAAACAGGCTTTTTAGTTAAAAAACTAATCCGTTTAGTTATATCTTTACCACGGCGGTATAAATCACTTTGGGTGCTGGCTATTTCTTCAAGCGCTGGAAATTCACAGCGTGTTGCACCATTAATTTGAATTTGATCGCACGCTTGCCAATCTTCTTGCCATTTAATTAGTGTTTTATAGTCACCATTAGCAATCGCAGGAATATTAAATAGCGGCACGGGTAAAAAGTCATCGCCACAATACAGTGGGCTACATGTATGCACATAGGTGGTATATAAAATATAGCTTGATGGCTCTTTACAGCCATCGGCGCCATTGGAGTGAATATCTTGGCCGATGACCTTTACTTTGGGAGCAAGCAAACCAGCGCCATGAAGCTTTTCAACACTGTGTTTAACAAACGCACTGTTATTAAGTGGGTGCATGGCATCTTCGGTCGGGCACATTACACGAGTAATAAAATAGCCATCTTTTAACACCGTTGGAAATTCTTCTCCAATGATTTGGCCATTAAAGCGTAATGCATTTACCAAGCGATTTATTGCTTGCTCGGCTTGCTCCAAGGTGGTGTCTTGGTAGCAGTCAAATGTTAAATCAACAACAAACATTTATAGTCTCAAATTATTTTGGCGCGAGCAGTGTAAGTAATTGATCTAACTTTTGCTCAATTCTATCTAATTGAGAGTTGTTTTGATCTTCATTACTGGCACTTTGCTTTGGGGGTTTCATTAAATTATAAATTGAATCAGGATTATTCTTATATTGACTCACCGCAGCAATAATAACCGGCATTGGGGTCGGTGTTGTTAAACGACTTTTAGTTAGTGCAACAGTGGGAACTTTGCCTTCATCAAGAAGGACTTTAATAGCTTCAAATACAGCAGCATTCATTCAATTATAACTCTTTTATAAAGTAAGCTCGCAACATTGACGCTGCGAGCGGGTATGGTATCAATAAAGTGGCTAAGGCACATTAAAATGCGCCATAAAATTAATTATTTTTGACGAAGACGTACGTCTAGTTCATCAATTACTTCACTCCAATCGCCATCAACCGCTAGCGATTCGGCAATAAAATGTTGTTGGGCTTCATCCCAAAAGGGAGCATCTTGCAACAAGGTTGTATCGGCAATGGAGTGCGAGGCAATAAATGCATCTATTTGCGCATCCGAATCCGGCAGTCCTAGTTGGGCGAACAAGGTATTAATAGTATGTTTTGTTGTATCCATAATAATGCTCCTAAATGAATTAATATGTATTAACTCTAGGGGGGAATGGTATATCTAGCCAGTTTAACCCTTACTGAATCTATGCTTTATTTACTCAATAGTAAGTCGCTAAAGCATGATCTGACTCAATGCAGTGGATGAGCGTACTAACTAAAATGTAAATTCGCTTATTTGTCTCACTTAGGTATATAGTTATATAAGCATTTGGTCATCGTTGTAGTTCAAAATTAATCCCTTATGCGTTACTTGGCGTAACGATGGGGGTGTAAAATAACAAAGGAAATAAAATGACAGCCACAGCAGAATCGACAGACGCCTTTAGTGTTCAGCATATTGCACCAGAGGATATAAGCACAGCAGCCAGCCTGATATATCAGGCATATCAAAACGATCCTATTTTACAAACACTGCTAGGGTATAACGAAGACAACCCGCTCGATTATGAAAAAAAATTACGTGCACTTATCCGTGAAGAGCTCAGTAGCTTTTGGCAAGAGAAGCAGCCTTTAATCGGCCTTTACCGCAATGATAAATTAAAAGCGGTTGCCTGTGTGTTTGAGTCAAATAGCCAATTACAAGCTGAGCGTTATTGGCATTGGCGATTAAAACTGATGCTAAGTGCAGGTTATTTACAAACGAATCAATTAATTGAAAAAGAAAAAACCATTCGTGACGCCTTAAAGCCGCAAGGGAATTATTACTTTTTAGCGTTTATTGCGGTTGATCCACACTTTCACGGGCAAGGGTTTGGCCGCCAATTACTTAAAGGCTTAGATGGTTTATTACATGACAATCCTGAGTCCTCTGGTATAGCGGTATTTGTGACTCGTGACGAACATACGCAATTTTTTAAATCACAAGGCTTTGAGCACTTTAAGCAGCTCACATTTAACCGAGTTAAGGGTGAATTACTATTTAAAGTTGCTAATGCTCAATAAAGGTAGTTGTTCATAATGGCGTATCTGTAAGCCTATGTCCCAAATCGGGCACACCAGTGTGAGATATATCCTACATTAGTGTGCTCTTTGTCAGTTTAAATCCATTATTTATCCGTTTATAAGCATCAAGCTTCTGTTATTTATAGCTATTTTAGTTTTTTCAATTTTGTGACATTAAATTTTTTAGTTTTCCTCACTATTATACCCAGCCGTTTGGTTTAAACTTTACTTTGTCAAGACGACATAGCTCAATGACTGAGCTACTGCCACGGGTAAGGAATCAGGCAACTAAGTAGTTACTAGCAGGAAGCACAAAGGACAAGTTAACACGGATGCAGGGATGAAACAGGAAGTACACGGAGTACTAAAATAGCTGGGAGCTATTTAAAGGACACCAAGGATGATGCGATAGGAAATAGCAGGAGCGTTAGTTTACGCAGGATAGCCAAGGCGGCAAGTGGATATTGCAGGATGCAATGGAGAGTAAACACGGTAGTTTGCTCGTTCAGAGGATGATAAACAGGGAATAGGTAAAGGATACCTTACAGGATGTTTGCAATTGGGGCGTAACTGATGTTACGCCTTAGTTTTTTGTGCTAAGAAATTATATTCTATGTGGTGGCACAACCACACTTTTTAGTTTTTCATCTTCCATGATTAATACCCCTTGGTAGGCGTTTTCACCGTCACTTGAAAACTCAAAAATAAATTCGCTTTTCATGCCCGGTTTACCACTTTTTAAAATGCCAAATCGACGCTTGTTGCAAGCTACACTCATAAGTTGCACTTGCAATTGCTCGCTTTGGCGTTTGGCATGAACGTTCGCTGCTTCGGCTATTTTACGATTTAGCCAAAAAAAATAAATTACAGCACCAATAAGTATGAACGTCCATAAACTAGCCATTTAAGAGAATAACCTTCCAATTGCGCGAGCTAATGTCTCGCTTCTGTTTTCTTTACGTAGTAATGCTAATAAATGTGGGCGAATAGTTGGAATTGCAACTAAATCTGCAAAAACGCTAGGAAATAATTCAGCTATTTTCTCATGGTGCGCACAGTTATCCATAAATACATGCAAACGCTGTGGCTCTTCTAATTGTTTAAAGCAGCGACCTGCAATAGTTAATAAAATGTCTGAGTCTTGCCCAAGCGTAGATTCTAAAGCGCAGTCAACCAGTTGTGCGCTAAGCCCTGTTGCTTGCCCTGATGATATGGCGCGAAGCGCGGCAGAAGCCGTAACCACATCATTATTCTTAAGGGCGGTTTGTCCATAACTTAACAATAACTCACTTAACGTGGGTGGTATTTCGATGTGTTCAAGCATTGCGCTTAATGGTTGTAATACTTCAACAGGTAAATTAGGCCACGCAGCGTGTAAGTGTTTTAAGTTATCAGCACTGTTGAGGCGATAAGCAAAATCAGCAATGCCTTGTAGCGCCACACTTTGCCAATTATCAAAACCAATCTGGCCACTAAAATAAAGCTGGGCATGCTCATAATACTGTGAGGCTGGTTGTTTTAATAACACTTTAACTTGTGCATTAAACGCCGCTAATTTATTAGCATTAGGAGTAAATACGTAAGGGTTATTATCGAGTTTGCCATCGGCTTGTTCGCCGGTAATTTCTGTTCCTAGTGCTTGAATTACCATGTCTGCAAAGTGATCACGGCTCGCGCTTACTAACTTACTTTGCTCATCAAGTGGGAATTTTAAGAACCACACATAGGGTTCTTTACTGGCTTTGCTATCCCAAAACTGAATCGCTAACCATGCATGACCTGCTAATGGGTAAGGGTAAGGAACTTGTGCTTGTTCAACAGCTAAAAATTGTTGTTTATCAAGCTTGGTAATATGCCTGCCAATATCAAAAGCACGCCATTGAGTTCCTGCACCGTCTAAAAGCTGGCCTAATGTGGCTATATGTTCACTCATGAATTTCCAACTGTTTTTACTACAAAATTACGCTAATTATACGCCATAGCGACTGTTGAGGGAACAGGGTATAATTGCATAATACACAGACCAAAGGGTGATTATGTACCAGCAAACCCACATATATTTACAGCAATTAGCGGCGCTACTTAAAAAGCATCAACTGTGGCAGGTTGAGCCACTGAATCCCGATTTATTAGATTCTAGCGTACCGTTTTGTCACGATACACTGGCATTTGAACAATGGTTGCAGTTTGTATTTATTGAAAAGTTACAGCGGCTAATTGACAACAAGCAGCCGTTACCGCGCAATTTTGCAGTCGCCCCGATGGCGCAAATGACACTCACTGATAAATCAGGCAGCGAATACATTATCGCTTTACTGACCCAATTAGATTCATATTTAGGAGAGCCTAATGAGTGAGCGCCCAGAGCCTATTGAATACGGCGAACTGTCGATTCTTTATCAAGATGAAAATTATGTAGCAATAGATAAACCCTCTGGGCTACTTGTTCATCGCTCATTTTTAGATAAACATGAAACTCAATTTGCAATGCAAATGCTGCGCGATCAAATAGGGCAACATGTGTTTCCTGTTCACCGTCTTGATAGGCCTACTGCGGGTGTATTACTGTTTGCATTAAGCTCAGAGGCGGCGCGTGATATGAATCAATTATTTATTGAGGGCACAATAACAAAACGTTATTTAGCGTTGGTACGCGGGTTTGCGCCTGAATCTGTTTTTTTAGATAAACCGTTAAAAGAAGAACTCGACAAAATAGCCGATAAGTTTGCTGATCAAGACAAAGCCGCGCAAGAAGCACAAACACAATTTAATTGTTTGCATCAAGCTGCGCTGCCTATCCCAATAGGAAAATACCCAACGGTTCGTTATTCTTTGGTAGAGTGTTTTCCTAAAACGGGTCGCAAACATCAAATACGCCGGCATTTAAAGCACTTGTCTTTACCTATTATTGGTGATGTAAATCATGGCGATAACCAGCATAATCAGTTTTTTAGGGAGCATTTTTCGCTTCGCCGTCTAATGTTGTTTGCATCAGATCTTAGCTTTGTGCACCCTTATAATAATGAACCCATAACAATTAAAGCGCCGCTGGGTGATGCAATGCTAAACATTTGCAAACAGCTGGGGTGGCCAGAACAAGAAGAGGATTATTAAATGGCACATATTAGTATTTTTGTTGGCAGCGTGTATGGCGGTGCAGAGCGATTAAGTGAGCAAGTTAGCGAAACGCTAGAGCAAGCTGGTCATCAGGTTAGTGTCTTCGAGCAGCCTACTTTAGATGATATAAAAAATGCTTCGCATATTTTAATTGTTACCTCGACCACTGGGCAAGGCGATATTCCTGATAATTTAGCGGATCTTTATCATCAATTAAATAGTACTTTTCCAATGCTAACAGACAAGCCTTTTGGTATTGTTGCCATGGGTGATAGAAGTTACGGTGATACGTTTTGTGGGGCAGGGCGCAGCTTTGATGAGCTACTACGTGATTTACAAGCTAAACCTGTTGGTAACCGACTAGAAATCGATGCCTGTGAAGACTTTGAGCCATGGCCGGTAACTGAGCCTTGGTTGCAAGCTTGGCTTGGTAAATTACCCTCATAAATGCGCAGACTCTAAATGAAAAAACATAAACTGAGTTTGGTTGTGCTTGCGGTGGCTTAGGTAGTCGCTTTGGTGGCAATAAACAAATAGCAGAAATACCTGGGCTAGATTGCACGATTATGGAGTTAAGCATTACTGATGCGTATCGCGCCGGTGTGACACAGGTTGTACTGATCATCAATCAAGCCGTTCGCAGTGAGATAGAACACATTATTTTACCTCGCTTACCTAAAGCCCTTGACGTGTTATTAGTAGAGCAACATAACATCACAGCAACGTATAAAACCATGGGGCACAGGGCATGCGTTACTGTGTGCCAAAGCATATATTAACAACCCTGCAATTGTTATTACCGCAGATGACTATTATGGTGCGTCTTCATTTTTATTGCTTAGTGAGCATTTTAAAAATAGCCCCGAATGGGCAATGGTGGGGTACCCGATTATCAACACCCTCTCTGAGCACGGTGGGGTTAATCGCGGAGTATGTAGTATTGCTGATGGAAGGCTTGTTGCAGTGACGGAATATTTAAATATTCAAAAAGAGTCTGCACATATTGTTGGGAATAATCCGCAGGGCTTGCGTGAAAAAATTAGCCGAGATGCGCTAGGAACTATGAGTTTTTGGGGGATCACGCCGTGCTTTTTTGATTATTTGCAACAAGGTTTTGAGACGTTTTTACAGCAATATAACGCTAATACTCAGCAAGAATATTGCTTACCTGATCAAATCCAGCAAGCGATTAATGTAAAAGCACAGCCTGTATTTGTATACACTGCAAAAGAGCCTTGGTTTGGTGTTACCTATAAATCAGAACTGACAAGCATTGCGGCTACTTTGTGCGCATTGCGTCAAGCGTAAAGGTGTTAATACCAATTTTATTAAAAATATGATCAATCTAGCGTATTAAATAACCCGCTTCCTGCGTTAAAAATTATTTATATAGAACAACTATGTATCATAATTTTCGCCTTGCTATCGCGTTATTTCCTTGTCGCTGTAATCGTTCACTAATTTAGGGTCTGTTGACCTTTGCGGATTACAATTTGTTCAAACTAGGGGCGGTTTAATTGCGGTGCGAGGTTTGTAACCTAGTGGGCTAAGTAAAAACCGAGCAAAGCTTCCGCGTCCTGCTCACGCCCCTTACCTACATCCATGTAGGCACCAAAGAGTTAATTGCTCCTAGGCAGAAC